>NZ_DATJIY010000223.1:0-50795 GCF_035492835.1 Dinghuibacter sp. | reverse complement strand
CAAACCGGTCTTCCACAACAAGCCCTTCGCCTGGCTCATGCGCAAGGCGTATTTCTTCATCTCCTACAACCGCCGCGTAATCATGCCCTCCGGAACGGAAGGCCCGGCGCTGAATATCCGCTACCGGGTGCTTTACCTGTTGTTCACCTGGCTGACCGTCAGCGCCATCCTGACCCGATGCGCCCCCGCGCTCATGCCCGGCGGCGGTCCCTACCGCGAATTCCTGATCTGCGGCGGCCAGATCGTCTTCCAGGGCGTCGTCATCGCGCTCTACCGCCCCGACAAATACTGGGACTACCTGGGGAACATGATGACCATCTCGCTGGTTGGCGCGTTATTACTCTTACTCCCCTTTCCCGCGAAACCCTGGTTCGTATGCGTGGTGATGCTCATGTTCCTCGAGCACCTCCGCCGCACGCGCCTGTTACAACTAAACTACCTCCCGACCATAACCTGGATCCTTTACCGTTTAATCGTACTATATGCAATATCGTAAGATCGTCATCGCCGGTGGTAGCGGCTACCTCGGCCAGGTCCTAAAAGAGTATTACGCCACCAAAGCCCAGGAGGTCATCCTGCTCAGCCGCCACGCCGCGCCCGGCGCCACCCTTTGGGACGCCTCCACCGAAGGCCCCTGGACCTCCTCCCTCGAGCACGCCGACCTCCTCATCAACTGCTGCGGCAAAAACGTCAACTGCCGCTACACCAAAAAGAACCGCCAGGCCATCCTCCGCTCCCGCACCAAACCCACCGCCCTCCTGGGCCGCGTCATCCAAAAGCTGGCGCACCCGCCCAAGCTCTGGATCAACATCACCTCCGCCACCATCTACCGCCACGCCGAAGACCGCCCCCAGGACGAGACCACCGGCGAAATTGGCAAAGGCTTCTCCGTCGACATATGTAAAAGATGGGAACGCGTTTTTTTCGCCGCCGCCGATCCCCGCACCCGCCAGGTTGCCCTCCGCATGGGTATCGTATTTGGAAAAAACGACGGTGTCTACCCCCGCCTCCACAACCTCGTCAAAGCCGGCCTCGGCGGCCCCCAGGGCAACGGCCGCCAGATGGTCAGCTGGATACACGAAGAAGACGCCGCCCGCGTTACCGAATGGCTCCTCAACCACCCACAAGAGAACGGCGTCGTCAACTGCACCGCCCCCTACGCCGTAACCAACGCGCAGCAGATGCGGATCATCAGAAAGCGAAAACCCGGTCTCCCCATGCCAACGTGGCTGCTCAAACTCGGCGCCATAATAATCGGCACCGAACCCGAGCTCATCCTGAAGAGCCGCTGGGTCCTCCCCGCGCGGCTGGAAACAGCCGGTTTTACCTGGAAATACCCTAAAATGGAAGACGCCATCGCCGCCATTGACGTCCAGGGCGCCAAAATCCGCCTTTAAACGGATACCACAAGTAAGGAATCCGGCGTATATTCTAAAAAATCATATGACATGAGATCTACCTTACTTTTGACCGCGCTCGCCGTCCTCCTGGGCGGCGCGGCGCCGAAGCCCAACAAGCGCAAACCCGGCAACATCAACGTCCTCGTCTACAACTACGCCACCTCCGCCTCCTTCAACTACGAAGTAAAAGTCTACGACGGCACCAGCGGCACCGTCTACTATGACGACGTGTTCACACTGGCGAATGCCAACCCCGTCACGGGCGCGCCCACGAGCTTCTCGAGCGGCACGATAAGCCTCTCCGACGCCAACCCGCAGATCAGCATCAAATGGTCCGATTCCCCCGCGCACGAGTGCAGCTTTTACATGAGCTATCCCAACGGCGGCGGCTGCCACACGTCCGCAACGGGCAGCAACACCCTATCCTGGAGCATCACCAGCGGCGGCTACGGCACCTACGAATACGACTACTACCTGGGCGAAGGCTGCCCCTAAGGAAGTCACTCAAACACCGCCGGCTCGACCCGCGCGCGTTCCTTCGTCGTATTCCATCCCGCCAGCCTGAACCAGAAGTACGGAATGACCGGCGCCTTGCCGCTCCAAAAAGCGGTGGCGGGCATGGGCTCCAGCCCCCTGCACTCCCGGTTCCGCACGATGAACCGGGCCGACAGGGCGCCGGTGGCGGGGTCCAGGGTATAGTAGCCGATGTTGGAGTGCCGGTCTTCCCCAAACGAGCCGACCGTCAGGATGTCGATCTTATCGCCGTCGAGGTGGAGCATTTGCCGCCCCTGGCCCATGCTGTAGGGCGTGACGGAGTGTTTGTCCAGGAGGACCTGGCGGAGGAAGTGGAGCTGTTTGTCGTAGATCATCAGCGACCCGATGCCGTAGTTGAAGTCGGTGAAGCTGCGGCCGGAGATCAGGTATTGGATTTCCTGCGAAACGATCACGAAATCCCGGGTTTCGACGATCTGCACGGGTTGCATGACGGCGCCGTCGAGACCGTACACGGATTGGTAGCCGCGCATTTTATTCCCGCTGGCGTCGTGCTTGAAATTTTTGAGGTATTCCTTGTCGAGCGTTTCTTCTTTGCCCACATAGACCTGGCTCGCGCCAAAGTCGAACCGGTACGCGCAGGCGTGGTGGATGTCCTTGTGCATGACGAACTGGAGCTGCAGCGTATACGCGTTCCCGGTAGCGGGGTCGACCTCGCCGCAGGCATGACCGCCGATCGCAAAGCCCTCGACCTGCCAGGGGCAGCTCAGCGTGGCCGCCAGCTCGCCCGCGGGGGTGTATTTTTCGGTCGTCAATTCCCCGTTGTGGGTGTACGTATAGAACAGGTCGCCCTTGGGGGACATGCCGGCCCCGATAAAGGCCTTCCCTTCATAGGCCCCGGACAGCTCGTGCTCTTCCTGCTCCAGCGCGGCGTTCAGCGTGATGAGCGTCGCCTTCTGGATGCTCCCCAGGTTCGCGATGTCCACCGCCTTGGAGGCATTCTCTTCGCCCTTGAGGTTCTGGTAACCGGTCATCGTGACCAGCAGCCCCAGGAAACGCTTGGCCGCGTCGCGCTCCACGGTATAGTGGATGACGAACGGGGAATGCATCGAAAAGATCGTCTGCTCCGGCCCGACTTCCCCGGTGACCAGGTTGACCGGCCGGAACCGCACCTCCCGGTTGCCTTTGGCGGCATCCATGGTGTAAAAGGCCAGCGCCTTCCCATGGAACAACGCGATATCGAACATCCCCTTGGGGAGCGGGACTTCCTGGCCGACCAGGTTCCCCGACCGGTTGACCATGGCGAGCCCTTCCTCGTTTTCATGGTAATTGATCCGGTACAAGGCGATCGAATCCGTCAGCGGGATGACGTCCAATGGGTTCCAGTGGTACCGGCCTTCCGGTTCCTCTTCCGTTTTTGGAACAGCGGATGTGGAATCTTTTTGCGCGATGGCGCTTAGCGAAGCGGAGGTTAAGCATATGGCCGATAGCAAGGCGGCCACGAAATACGGTTTCATGACAGTAGATATTGGATTTGAACACAATATAACAAAAAAAGGGCCGCCCTCAAAAAAAACGCCCCGGGGAACCCCGGGGCGCTAACAATTTATTGCTTCTGCTGCAGGTGCTTCAGCACCTTCGCCTCGATATAGAAGATAATCTCCTCCGCGATATTCGTACACTGGTCGCCCACGCGCTCCAGCTTCCGGATGATCGACAGCACGTACATGGCTTCCGTCGTGAGGTTAATGTCCTTCTTGATGACCTCGGCGATCTGCCGGTTGGCCGCCAGGTTGAACCGGTCGAGGACCTCGTCCTTTTCAAAGATGGTCCTGGCCAGGACCGTGTCTTCGGTCTCGAAGGCCGTCTTGGCGTCCTGCATCACGTTGATGGAATCCTGGAACATCCGGAGCAGTTGCGTGGCCTCCATCAGCGGCGCGGGGAACGGCGCCGGGGCGTCGATCACATACCGGGCGATGCCGTCGGCGATGTCGCCGATCCGCTCCAGGTTGTTGTTGATCTTCAACGCCGCCAGCAGGAACCGGAGGTCGATGGCGACCGGGCAATACAAGGCAAAGATATTTTCGCAATCGCGGTCAATCTTCAACTCAAAGGCGTTGACCCGCTTTTCGCGCTGCATGACTTCGCGGGCGAGGTCCTTGTCGAAATGGAGGATGGCTTCCCGGGCTTTGTTCAATTGGGACGTGACGAGGGCCCACATATTGCCGACCTCGGTCTTTACCTCGTTGAGTTCTAGTTCGAGTTGGGTCATAAGTATAAATTTAGCTAAATCGGCCGGTAATATAGTTCTGCGTCCGTAAATCCTTGGGGTTGGTGAACATCTGCTTGGTGTCGTCGAACTCCACCAGTTCCCCCAGGTAGAAGAACGCGGTGCGGTCGCTCACGCGGGCCGCCTGTTGCATATTGTGGGTGACGATGATGAGCGTATAGCTCTTTTTGAGCTCGAAGAAAAGTTCTTCGATCGACGCCGTGGAAATGGGGTCCAGCGCGCTGGTCGGTTCGTCGAAGAGCATCACTTCCGGCTCCATGGCGATCGCGCGGGCGATACACAGCCGCTGTTGCTGGCCGCCCGACAGGAAGGTGCCTTTTTTGTGGAGGGAGTCCTTGACCTCGTTCCAGAGGGCGGCCTTGGTGAGGGATTCCTCGACCTTCTGGTCGCGTTCGGCCTTCGGGAGCTTCATCCCCACCAGCTTGTACCCGGCGATCACGTTGTCGTAGATGCTCAGGTTCGGGAACGGGTTGGGCCGCTGGAACACCATCCCGATCTTCAACCGGACGAAGATGGGGTGCATGTCGTAGATGTCTTCCTGGTGGAGGTACATCTTACCGTCGACGTGGGCGCCGGCGATGAGCTCGTGCATACGGTTGATACAACGCAGGAACGTCGTTTTGCCGCAGCCCGAGGGGCCCATCACGGCTATCGCGTTGTTCCGGGGTAAGTCTATGTTTACGTTCTTGACGACGTGGTTGGTCCCGAAGTAAGCGTTGAAATTCTGGGCTCTTACAATTGTATCTTCCATCTTCTGGTTATCACTTTTGTAAAAATGTTTAATAATAATACCCACAACAGCAGGATAAGGGAGGCGCCCCAGGCCAGGTCGCGCCAGTCGTCGTATGGGCTGGTGGCGTAGTTGAAGATCAGTAACGGCAGGCTCTGCATCGGTTTGCGGATGTCGCCGCTGAGATAAGGGTTACCGAAAGCGGTGAAGAGCAGGGGGGCGGTTTCCCCGGCGATACGCGCCACCGACAGGATGACCCCGGAGAGGATACCCGAGATGCCGCAGGGCACGATTACGCTCAGGATCACCCGGTGGTAGGGGATACCCAGGGCGAGCGCCGCTTCCTTGAGCGAATCGGGGAGCAGCTTGAGCGTTTCCTCGGTCGAGCGGACCACGATCGGGAGCATCATGATCGCCAGGGCGATGCTCCCCGAGAACGCGGAGAACCCGCCGGCGGGCTTGACGATCCAGAAATAGACCACGATACCGATGACGATCGAAGGGACGCCCTGGAGGATGTCCACGGAGAGACGAGACCAGTAAGCGAGCTTGGAGCGCTTGTTTTCACTGAGATAAATACCGCACATGATGCCGATCGGGATGGCGATGACCGCGGCCACGGCCACGATGATCAGGCTGCCCACGAGCGCGTTGGCGATACCGCCGCCGCTTTCGCCGACCGGTTTGGGGATGTGCGTGAGGAAGGTCCAGTTGATCTTCTGGACACCCTGGACAAAGATATAGCCGATGATAAAGAACAGGGGGATGGTGATCGCCATGGCGAAGATGATGATCAGTACCTGGTAAGCCCTGCTCTTGGCGAGCCGGTAGTTGATCGGGGATGTAGGCTTCTTGTTCATGGCTTATTCGTTCGTGAATCTGGAGATGATGCGTTTACCGATCATGTTGATGACGACGGTGACCAGGAAGAGGACCAGGCCCAGCTCGATGAGCGCGCTGAGGTAGGTCGTCGTGGCCGCCTCGGTAAATTCGTTGGCGATGACGGAAGCCATGGTGTTCCCCGGGCCGAACAGGAAGAACTTGCCCGACGGGATGGCGCTGCTGTTCCCGATGACCATGGTCACGGCCATCGTTTCACCCAGCGCGCGGCCGAGGCTCAGCAGGACGCCGGCCAGCAGCCCGGACTTGGTATACGGCAGGATCACCTTCATGATGACCTCGTACCGCGTCGCGCCGAGCGCGTAGGCGCCTTCCTTGAGGTGGGAGGGTACCAGCCGGATCAGTTCCCGCGACAGCGAGGCGGCATATGGGATGACCATGATGGCCAGCACCAGGGAGGCCGAAAAGATACCCACGCCAAACGGCGGGGCGCCGATGCCCGACTCGAGCTTGCGGACGATCGGGACGAGGACGAACAGCCCCCAGAACCCGTAGATCACCGAAGGTACCGCTGCGATCAGTTCAACCGCATTCCTCAGGAAGTTCGACAGCCACCCGTTCGGGTAGTATTCCCCGAGGAAGATGGCTACCGCGAACGAAAACGGTATGCTGATGATCAGCGCGGTAAAAGAGGTGAGGAGCGTGCCGATCAGGAACGGCCAGGCCCCATAGACTTCGTTGACCGGGTCCCAGGTGCGGCCCCAGAGGTACTTGAGGCCGAGGGCCTTGAACGACGGGATGGACTGGATGCAAAGGGTGACGAACACGCCGAGCATCAGGACCACCATCGCCACGGCAATCCAGACGAGGGCATTCCGGAAGAAGTTCTCCCATCGGATTTGCTTGGAGGATCTATTCGTCGTCTTGGCTTTGGTCTTCGTCACGGTCGCTGATTTCTCGTTGTTCATTGCATAAGGAATTACCCGCAAGAGCCAGCGTTGCAGCCAGCTCTTACGGGTAATTTCGGGCGAAGATACGATCGCTTCTTTATTGAAGGATAGGCTTTCCATCATACGTAGCGGATTTCAGGATGGCTTCGGCTACGGTCACGGCGTTGGCGGGGAGCGGAGCATACGTCAGGGGCTCGGCGAACTTCTGCCCGTCGTGGATGTTCCACCACAGCAGCTTAACCAGCTTGGTGGCCCGGTCCAGCGAACGGCCGTTGTAGTTTTGTTCTTTGTAGATGATGGCCCAGGTAAAGCCGGAGATGGGGTAACCATCGGCTGCTTCGGTATTGGACAGGGACACCTTGGAATCCGCGGGGATGGTGACGTTCCCGGCAGCGGTGGTGCTGGCTACGGAAGGCGTAATGTAGTTCCCGCTCTTGTTCTGCAGCTTGGCGAAGGCCATCTTGTTTTGAACGGCGTAAGCCAGCTCGATGTACCCGATGGCGCCGGGGGTTTGCTTGATCGTGCCGGCTACGCCTTCGGTACCTTTGCCGCCGATCGTGCTACCCGGCCAGTTGACGGCGGAACCTTTGCCGATCTTGCCCCAATCCGCGCTGTCGACCTTCATCAGGTAAGTGGTGAAGATGTTCGTGGTACCGCTACCGTCGGAACGGTGGGCGACCACGATCGGCAGGTTGGGGAGCTTTACGCCGGGGTTGACGGCGGCGATCGCCTTGTCGTTCCAGGTCTTGATGTCGCCTGCGAAGATCTGCGTCAGCACAACGGGCGTGAGCTTCAGCGTGTCCTTCAGGTCGGGCAGGTTGTAGGAGATCGCTACCGCGCCGGAGCACATCGGGATGTGCAGGACGGGGACGCCGATCTTGGTAGCCTGTTCGTCGTTCAGGGGAGCGTCGGAGTCACCGAAGTCGACGGTCTTGTTGGTCAGCTGCAGGATGCCGCCGCCCGAACCGATCGACTGGTAGTTCACCTTCAGCTGGGTTTGGGTATTGTACTCCGCGAACATTTTAGAGAAAAGCGGGTAGACAAATGTGCTGCCCGCGCCGAGCAGCGTGTTGTCGTCCGAAGATTTATTCGTGGTGTCGGAGCCGGAGCCGGACCCGCCGCTGTTACAGCTGGTCGTCAGGCTCATCCCGGCCAACAGCGCGCCGGAGCAAAGCAAGGTGGTAATGGAACGTATACGCATCGTGATTAGGTATTATTTGCCGTAAATGTAGTAGAAAGTCATACGCCAGACAAGGTCATGATTGTCGGGGGTGGGGTTACCCATCGTATGGTAGTGGTCATACCATACGTTCGGCATGATGTGTACCTGCTTGATCGGCGTAAAGTCGATACCGGCGGTAACGAAGGTTTCGTGTACGTTGTCCTGGTTGCCGTTGGCTTGCTCGTAATAGTTGCTGGTATTCCCAACGGATTTAGTGTAGTTGGTAACGTTGGAGGACGTCAGGTTCTTGTTGGGATTATAGCTATCCATACGGACGAAGAAACCGAGCTTGTCCTTGTAGATCGAGCCACGAACGTAGACGGACAGGGCCTGGGCGACGGCGTTGGCCGTGTCGACGGCGCCGGCGGTCGGGGTCTGGATGGCGTCAGCCTTCAGGGTGTTGATAAAGCCTTCGACGCCAACGGTCAGCTTGGGCGTGGTGTAGGCTACATAACCCTTGATCATCTGGCGGCTATGGTGCCAGGTCGGGGTCCAGTTGTAGCGGTAGTAGTCGGCATACAGGTCGAGCAACAGGTGCTTGTTCAGCAGCTTGGCCCAGATGTCGCCGTAGAACCATTTGAAGTTGTTGGTGTAGGCAACGGGCTTGGCGGAAGAACCGTTGGCGACCAGCAGGTCATAACCGAAGTTGCGCGTTTTGGGATCGAAGATACCGTTCAGACCCACGCCAAAGTCATAGGAGGGGGTACGACGGATATCGGACACGGTCCGTTCGATGGAGCGATAGCCCCAGACAACTTCCGTCAGCAGCGGGAAGGACGGGGTGGCCTGTTGTCCGAAGACGAGGTCCGTACCGTTCCAGATGTTGTGCCAGCGGACGTTGGCGAGCTTCAGGTAGAAGGAAGACTTGCCGTTGGCCAGCAGGTCGCCGTTCGGAACGGCGGGGCTGCCGGTGGCGGTGTTGAAGTTGTCTTCGTCGGCGAGCAGGAACTCGGTCTGGAAGTGCTTGCTCAGCGTGTAGTCGAAGCCCAGGTAGATACGACGGCTCTGGAAGGAGCTGTGCTGGTTGGGAACGCCGGTGTATTGGTTGGAACCGCCGCGGCCATGGTAAGCGCCGCCGCCCCAGGAACCCGCTGTATCAGCATGAGACTTGTAATAAAAGTCCATGAAAGCATACCCCCACACGTTGTACTTGCCCGGTTGGATCAGGGAGTCAACTTTACCGAAGGGAGTGTTTTGAGCTTGGGTGGATAGCGAGAAAGACAATAAAGAGATGAAAAGAGAGACGAAGGTGAGCGTCTGGATTTTTCTCATAACAAGATGTAATTTGTTCCGGCAAAGGACGCTGCGCACTTTAACGGCTATGTTACCAGAATATTAAGGAATTGTTAAGCGGGTAATGGCACAGTTTTAGCCTATCATGAGTATACCTTAATAACCATAGGATTATGAAAAAACACCTCACCGCTATCACGGCACTCGTGCTGCTGAATTTATCCGTATTTGCACAGGATACGTCGCATTCCATAACTGTCGTCCCCCCGCTTACCGGCGCATCGGGCTTCCGGACCTGGTCCATCGGGATCAATGGCGGCGTACTGGCCCCCGTCGCCGGCATCGGCGGTAGCAACGACTACACCAAATGGATGGCCACCCTGGGCTATGGCGCCTACCTGAAGTACCAGGCGACCCACCACCTTGGTTTCCAGCTGGATTATGTAGGGGGCACGCTCGAGGGCAACAACTCCAAAGCCCTGTCCGACGGCACCATGCGCACCGGCCCCTACGCCTCCTTTAAGACATCGCTCCACTACGCGGGTACGCTGTCGGCGGTTTACTCCTTTACTAATATCAACTGGCTCAACCGCCGGAACATCGTCATCCCCTGGGTATCGCTCGGCGCCGGTTTGGCCGGATACGACCCCACGATGACCGACGCCTCGGGTACCACCATCCACAGCAAACCCTCCGGTGATATCCACGAGCTCACCATCCCCGTCGGCGCCGGTTTGAAATTCAACGTCGCCCCGGGCATTAACATAGACCTGGGCTATAAAATGTATTTTATGGACGCCGACAACCTGGACGGCACCGAACGCTTTCCCCTCCACAAGGACCGGTTCAGCTACGGCTTCGCCGGCCTGGAGTTCTCCCTGGGTTCGCGCAGCAAGCCCCAGCTCCTCGTCGACAACCCCGTCTATGACCTCCACCGCACCCTCCGCGCCGAAAACGAAGAGCTCCGCCAGCGCATCATGGCCGAAACCCAGGCCGCCGAAGACGCCAACCGCGCCAAGCTCGCCCAGGTAGCCGCCCTCCAGGAAGAAGTCGATAAAATGAAAGCCGACGCCGACGGCGACGGCGTCTCCGACTATTTTGACAAATGCCCCAACACCAAGCCCGGCGTCAAGGTCGACGGCTCCGGCTGCCCCCTCGACACCACCCCCCGTGTCATCCAGCAACACTTCGAAGTCACCGAAGAAGACCGCCGCATCGTCCGCGAAGCCATCGCCAACCTCGAATTCGACTTCGCCAAGGCGTCCATCCGCCCCTCGTCCTTCCCGTCGCTCGACCGCGTCGCCGACATATTGGTCCGCAAAAACTTCAGCCTCAAGCTCGCCGGCCACACCGACAACGTCGGCTCCGCCGACCGCAACATGCAGCTGTCCAAGGACCGCGCCGAGTCCGTCAAGTCCTATTTGGTTTCCCGCGGGGCCAACCCCTCGCGCATCGAGGCCACCGGCTACGGGATGACGCAGCCCATCGCCTCCAATAAGACCGCCGCGGGCCGCCAGAAGAACCGCCGCGTAGAGTTCACGCTGTACTAGCTTTTTTCGCCGCCCTTTCCCTCCCCGCATCGCGCCCCGCGCAGCGGGCTGGGAAGGGGCGGCTTTTTCTATTGAAGCACCGCCGGCAGGATATACTCCTCCATCATCCTGTCCTCCTGCGTATGCGCATACGGCTGCCCATACGCTGTCGCCGTCAGCACCACCACCAGCGGCGCCGATGGGAAAATAAATATCTTATTCCCCCCGTTGCCCGCTGCATACCACGTCTCATAAGCAGTCAAACCGACGTGGTAGGTCTTGTTCCAGAAGAGATACCCATAATATTCGTTAACCCGCCCGGGAATCGCGTGGTACTTCGTAAAGGTTTTGGCAATCCAGGCCGCCGGCAACACCTGCTGACCGTTCCACACCCCTCCATTCTTATACAACAACCCGTATTTCGCAAAGTCCAGCGCCTTGAGCTGGATGCCCCCCGCCGTGTTGGCCACGTGGTTCGGCGTATACTGCCATTGGTACTCCCGGATGCCCAGCGGCGCAAAAAGCTTCAGGTCCGCGTACGCATCCAACCCGCCCTGTACGCTTTTATTCAGGATGTCGCCCATCAGCATCGCCCCCGCCGTGAAATAATGCCACCGGCCCCTCGGCCGCGTTTGGCTGAGGGGCAGGTCCAGCGTGAACTTCACCCAATTATCCGTGGGATACATGTTGTCCTCGTTCCCCGGCGAGCCGCCATCGCCGTCATCCCCGTCAAAGGCCGAGCACATGGTCAGCAAATCCTTCAACCGCACATTTTCCTTCTCCGGGTCGTAATGCGCATAATCCTGCAAATGATAAAACTCCTTCAGCGTCTGGTCCTCGCTCTTCAAATACCCATCCCTTATCGCCATCCCCGTCACGGACGAAGCGATCGACTTCCCCGCCGACCGCGGATCGTGCAGGGTGTTCCGTGTTTCGCCGTTGAAGTATTCTTCGACCAGGATTTTCCCGTTTTTTATCACCACGATACTACTGATCTGTTTAAAAACACCCGCTTCGATCAGGCCCCTCAACATCTTCATCTTGTTCGTATCGTAAGGGCTGTTGGATACCTCCAAACCGTTGTAGGGCTGGACGGCGCTCAGCGTGATCCGGGAGACATCGATCACCGGTTTTCGATACACCATCATCGGCAGGTCCCCCGCCGCCAGCAACGCGCCTTCCGTTTCGGGCGCAACCGTTTTCTCCCGTAAATACGGCCTGATCTCCAACCGCAGCAGGTGCTCCCCCTCCGTCAGCGCGCTATCCCCGCCATTATTCATAAACCGCAGCCAGAAGTATTGACTCCACCATCCCCCTTCGTTCCGGATCAGCGGCTTGCTAAGCGCCGTCTCCGTATCCTTGACGATGGGATACGGCGCCCCCTGGATATTGCTTTTATACACCAGCTTACCGTCGACAAACAGGGCGAGCTGGTACCCCCCGTTTTTCGTCAGACTATCCGCCGTCCAACCCGGGGCCATCCGGTGGAGCTCATTCGTCAGCGAGTTCCCCATAAAAGCCGTGATAAACAGCTCGCTCTTATTGGTCAGTACATAATGACGCAGGAAGTCCCCCGCCGTCAGGTCCGCCGGCGGAATTTCCCGGTCGGTAAAAACGATCCGCCCGATATTGGCTTTGTGGATAGGGGAGTGGATACCATGGGTCTTCACCAGGTCGCCTGGCGCCTGGGCTGAAACGGATGACATCCAGAGCTGCACGGCAGCCAGCAGGAGCAGGAAACGCATATTCGAATATTTAGCGCTAAGCTAGGGTACCACCGCCGCCCGAAATAGAATGATTTTAACATCGGCCGCGCCGCAACAACCTCCGGTACTCCGCCGGCGTCACCCCCTGATACCCCTTGAACGACCGTATAAAGTGACTCTGATCCGCGAACCCGCACTCCAGCGCGATATCCGTCAGCGACCGCCCCCGTTCCGTCAAAAGCGCCATCGCCCGCTGTACCTTGACCATCCGCAGATAGTCCCCGAGGTTCGTATGAAAATGTTTGGAAAACTCCCGCGATAAATGCACCGGGTGGATATTCAGCTCCCGGGCCATCCCTGCCAGCGTCCACGCAAAAGAGACCTCGTCCCGCAGGATCTCCCGCACCCGGCCCACCCAAGCCGGCCGTACGCCATCCCGTTCCGCCCTGACCTTCCCCAGGATCCCAAGGATCCGAACCAGCAGGGCGTCGACTCCCAGCTGCCCTCCGGTCCCCGCCAGCTTAGCTTCCCTGACGATATTGTACATCATCTTCTTTATCATCGGGCTAAAAACCCGGATGCTCCCTTCCGTCAGGTCCGCGGGAACGTCCAGCCGTTCATACCAGCCGTCCTGCAATTCCACATGAAACCCCCGCGTCGGCCGCCCGGACGCTATATTATAATGCGCATCCTGCCAGTTATGGAAAAGGAGGTCCCCCGCCACGCACTCATATACCTCCTTCTTATTCCCCTCCACCACGCCTCCCTCCAGCAAAAACGTGAAATAATCGTCCTTATGAAAATGCCACCCCACCCGGTCCAGCGTATACGCCGTATCCGTCAGCGTGATCCCGTCCATCCGGATGATTTCCGTGGTATCGCCATAAAAAAAGCCGCGCTCGCTGCGTTCCATACATTTAATGTACGATCCTCCCCCCGACCCCACAAAAAAAAATCCCACTCCGTGGAGTGGGACCCGTGTTCATGGTGAGTTCAGTGGTATGCGTGTCATGCCTTACAGCACGCCCCGCTTATGATGTTTGGAGGTAAATTCTGAACCGAAGATCAATGATTTATAAACACCCCGTTGTTAACTAAATGTTGTCATAAAAAGGAAACACCCGGCGGGGAAGCCGGGTGTTCATATGTCCAAACATAGATGCCATATATCCTAGCGGACCGATTTTGCGGCGCGGTCCCCGCCCTTTGCGGCCGGCTCCGCCGTCTCCTTAGGAAACCACACCTGTGGTCACCGCCTGGAAGAACATGTTAGCGATCAGCAGCACCAGATAGGTCGCCACCGCCCCTACAAAACTGACTACAAACACCCGGTCGCCCTTGTACAGCTGACCACCCGACAGCAGGTGGCTCTGGATTTTCCGGCCCTGCATCCACTTCATCGGGATATAGGTCAGCGCCGTGTACACCAGCGGCAATACGAACCAGGGAACTTTGGAGAACTGTACGAATTGGATGAAGGCGACCAGCAGCGCAATACCGATGAATGAAAACACCCAGGTCTGCTTGGCTTTTTCCGGTTCCCCCATCAATTTGAAATTTTCGGCGGTCATATAACCCCCCACCAGAGGGCCCCCAAAAAATGTAGCAAGAAGAATAGATTCGCTGTGGTAAAGTTTGGACTCATGAGGCTCAGCGTAGAAATTTTCTGTCATACGGATTATTTGTGGTAAACGAGAGGTAATTGTCGATACAAAGCTAAGCCGCCCTCCGCCACCCCGCAAGCCTTCCTTTGTTAGCAGCTAGTTATCAAACGCAAAACGCCCGCTGGGCGGGCATTTCACAAGATTCGCGCGATTCGCTGCACGTGGGTGGAATTATTTTTTCAACGATTGTATAATTGCCAACAGCGCGCCCACAACAGCAAGGAATTGAACAAGAGACGTTATCCAAATCGTTTTTGTCAACCCTACCTTAATCGTAGCGATCTCACCCCTGACGGTCGCAAATTCTCGCGTCATATCCAGTCGCAGATCGGCGATCTCGCTCTTCAACTCATCTCTAACCCCATATAATTCCCTTTTCGACGCGAGCTCGTTTCGCAGCACCTCATTCCTGGTGTCTACGATTTCCTCGATGCCATCCACGATGGCTTCTGCATCCGCCTGCCCAAAGTGGGCTTTTAACGTGTCGTACAATTTGATAAATTTTTTGGCCATGAGCGTGTACCTTGATCGTACAACAAAGCTAGAGCCCCAACACAAAACCTCCAAGAAGTTTTTTCCTTACAAAACCCGGAAAACTCACGACAACTTCGACACCTCCTCCTCCAACGCCCTTTCCTCCCGCACCCACCGCCGCGCCCGCGCAATCAGGAACAACGTAGGCACCGGTATCAACAAGCTCACCCCCACATCCACGAACGCCAGCTGTATCGCGTGCGTCGCCACGAAAAGCACCCGGTTCCCCGCCAGCAGCACCAGCCACCCCACATACAACCCGCCCAGCGTCCAGAAATACGGCGCGATCGGTTGCCGCGACACGCGCATCCAGGCGATTCCCGACACGATACACGGGACATCCCCCACGATGGCCAATAGAGCGAACCGGAGGGTATCGTGCGGCACGCCTCCCAACACCAGCAGATCGAACGCCCGCGTAAGGATATATAAAAAAGAACAAACCACGATCCACTGCTGCTCCCGGAACAACCACGCCACATACCCGATCACCGCCGTATAGGCAAAGACCATCCACGACACCACTACCCAGCCCAACCGGGTAAGGTCAAAAAAAGGAAACAGGAACGTCCCCGCCAGCAGCGTCACCCGCAGCAACAACGCCACGACGATCATCCAGAATCCCACCGTAAGAATGCGAACCTCCATACCTCACCAAGAATACGTAAATTCACCCAACAAACAAATCATCCATGAAGGCAGAATGGTCGATACTCGTTTTTGGCGCGGGCATGGTTTTATGGAGCTGTACGCCGGACGCCCGTCTGACGATGTATTTCAACCCCCAGCCCGGCGCGGTCTATCACTACCTGGTATCCGAACGGACCCGGTCGATGTCCACCGAAGGAGGAGCGAAGGTTTTCCGCGAGCATAACGTAGCGCTCAGTTATCATTCTGAAGCAAAGCAAAACGGCCTGCAAATATCCATAGACGGCCTCGATACGCACACGCAGGCCGCTAACGGCAAAGAAACGAACCGATCCGAAAAGGCACCCCCCCTCGACTGCCGCCTCGACCCCCAGGGCCGTGTCATGGACCTCGCCGGCCTGCCCCGGCAAGACCAGGAATACGTCGGGCACCTGCTCGAAAAAAGCTGGCGCATCTTCCCCAATCACCCCGTCGCCATCGGCGACTCCTGGACGGGGCTCGATACCCTGAACGCCGATCCGCACATCCCGATCACCACCCGTTTTACCCTGACCAAACGCCGGGCGGGTATATTATATATCCAAACCGAGTCAGACGTCGACCTGATCCGCGTCGACCTCCGGGGCGAATCCCATCCCGGCAACCTCACGCTAAAGGGCCGCCAGCACGGCATGCTCCACGTCGACGAGCGCACCGGCATGGTCCTGGACGGTCAAACCCTGTTAAAAGCCGAAGGAGTCCTCGAGGCCGGCGGTAAGTCCGTCCGGATGAGGATCGACAGCACCTGCGATATACAAGGCGCCTAAACAGTCGCGGCCCCGCGGCTGGCGCCGGGCCCATGTCTAGTCGTGCCCCCGCACCTCATGCGGCTCCTTGTCCCGCCGCAGCCCCGCAAACCGGGCGCCCAGGAACCGACCAAAAGAATCCAATTCCGTATACCGTATCCCACAGACAAGGGTAGGGGAGACCCACCGAACGTCCGCAGGAATATCCTCCAAAGAAAAAGACGCCTCAGCCACCGGCAGCGCCACCACCTCGTCCGGCGGCGTCACCGCAACAAACCCCGCAAAGCGCAACCGCAGCTCCAGGTACCGCCCCAGCACCAACCCCGACGGCGTATACCCAACGATAATGGCTTCGTCTTCCTGACGGGTTTTAATCTTGAGCCAGTCCGGGGAGCGGTGCCCCTCCGCATAGGCGCTGTCCAGGCGCTTACCCATCACACCCTCGAGCCCGCCCGCAACGGCTTCGCGGAAGAACCCGACCCCGTCGCCCCGGACGTGCTCGCTAAACCGGATGAGCTCCGAGGCCTTCAAAATCACATCGCGGAGCAGCTGCTTACGCCACAGGAGCGGCTGGTCCTCCAACCGGTGACCGTCCTTATATAACAGGTCAAACACCTGGTACCGCAGCGCCAGACCCGGCCGGTGGGGGTATTGCTCCAGGTATTCGATACACGAGCGCCCGTCGGCGTCCACCGCGATGATTTCCCCATCGAGGACGGTGTCCAGGTTCAACTGCGCCAGCGCCGTCACCAGGTTCGGAAAGAGGGGAGCAAAGTCGGCGCCGCTCCGGGAATACAACCGCACCTGGAGGCCGTGGAGCTCGGCGATGGCGCGGTATCCGTCCCATTTAACTTCGTATATCCAGTGTTCGTCTGAAAATGGTTCGCGGACTTCCTTGGCAAGCATTGGTCTTATAAACGTATCCGAGCGCGTCGACATGAACACAATGTTAAGTTAAATCTCGGAAAAAATGTAGCGCCTGCGCTGTGGAATTCTTTCCGCTATCCAGTCCAGGCTTGATTTAGCATGAAACGACGCGCATCCGCCAGAGGGAAAAGTAAAATATTTGCTGTCAATCTTTTAACATGTCTTTGTCGCCTCCTTCCATAGAAAGCCCCAACTTTGGTATGAAATTGTCAGTGTAAAACACAGATACATTACACCGGTTATGCTAACCTATGTCAAGCACCCACGGAAAGGGTCCCGCAAAGGGCCCTTTCTCTTATTAAAACCTCAGCCGTGAAAATCCATATGCCTTTTCAGGGAGCCAACTATCATTTTGAAGTCTTACCTGAAACATTTAGCCTGGACACGATTTACCATATCCTCCGCGAAGGGAAGGTCGTCTTCAACCTCCGTTACCGGGGCGATACGTGGATAGAAGAATCATCGGGCGCGTCCACCGCCTTTGTCCAGGCCCTCGGCGCCGCGATCCGCCAGGGCGAATTGCCACAGGCGATGTCCTCATGACCCCAGCGTCTCCACCTCCCGTTCCCACCCCGCCGTCCGGGCCAGGTCCCCCCGCCAAAAACGATACGTCAGCCGGATGCTGATCAACAGCGCCGGCAAGTGTATCGTCCAGATAAGACTATAATAATTGGGGTGCGGCCAATGCTCCAGGGCAAAAAGCCGCCAGATGAGCCCAACGGTGATGGATACCGCAAAGTTCCACCCCATCTGCCTGAACGGCCTCCGGATGTCGGGCGCGCTCACCCGTAGGAACGCCACCGTTTCAAAGATCGCGACCCCGAGGGTCACCCAGAATATCCACCGCGCCGGGTAGTACCGCAGGAGATAGCCAATCTCGTGGAAACGCCGGTACAGGAGCGTCAGCAGCCACTCCGCGATGCTGATGGCCCAGACCGACAGGTTGAGCTGCAGCGCCGCCACGATCCAACGCGGTTCCCTGAGCAGCCGGACCATATACAGATTCGAGTACACCCACACCCCCGTCAGTATCGAATGCACGATCAACAACCACGGCTCGTGGACATACCCCGACCCCCAGGCATGCGGAAGCAGCAACGCCCGGACCGTCATCCCCAACAGCAGCAGCTGCGCCCCGCACAGGACGGCAAACGGTTTCATACCCCCAGCGCCTCCACCGCCGCCACGATATGCTTCTCCTCCCCCCCACGCCTCCAATACCTATAGTACAATACCAGGAGCGGCGCGACCCCCAGCGCCACCGACACGCACAGCCCCGTTATCGTCAGCAACCACCCGGTCCGCCCATCCGAAAGTCCTTTAAAGGATAGTATCCAAAAGCAGAACGCTACCACCACGACTATCGCCACCCCCTGGACCCTGAAAAGGTTCCGGACCATCGGCGCGCGCACGCACCAGCACCCGCCCACAAAGAGCACACATCCGCCAAAGAACAGGACCTGCATCGGCACGGTGCCCACCTTCTCCACCAACCGTAGGTCCACCAGCTGTGCAAAGGACAGCAGCACCAGGAACCACGACGCCACGCAAAACGGCAAAAAAAGCAGCCGCACCCAGAGTGCCGTCCCCAGCCGCCGGAGCATCACGATCGGCCCCGTCAGGATCAGGCTCATCAGGATATAATCCAACAGGAACTCATACCGTACAAAGACGTTGCCATCCAGCCCGAAATAAACCGCCGCCGGCTGGACAAACACGCTGGCTATAAACACCAGCGTAGCGTAATAAAATAACGCAAACAGTTTCATAGGAACACCATCGTGGTTTCGTACAACAGGAAGCGGTGACATGCGCTGAAGATACAAAAAATCGCCGCGGCCCCGCCGCCACCGCCCCGCCGCCGCGATCACCCCGAAGCCCCGCCGCCGCAAGCACCTCCAAGCGCCAAGCCCCCGGGGCGGCGCCCCAAAACACGAAAGGCGCCCTGTGGCGCCTAAAAATGCACAATCCCGGCAAGGGGCCCGACAATCAACCCTGGAAACCAAGGACGTCGTGCGATCCGCCGGGATGGCAATAAGATGGACGTGCTGTGGCATTCAACCGCGGCAAAGCCGGGACGCCGGTGCACTTCCGGTTTCAGTTGACATCTTGTGGGACGGATCGTGGTTAGGTTCCTATCTCAGGGGTCCGCTTTTTTCCGAATGGGTTAAGGCGCTTGGCCTGACATGGCCCGCCGTAGCGGATACCAGACCGGGTCCTATCTGAAGACACTGAAGAGCCTGCCTTTACTTCGGATAAAATTGGATTTGAAACAGCAGGTCAGCAACGGCCGGACCTGGGGGGAGCTCCCCTGTATAGGCGAGTTTTCCACCTCGTTACAAATATACGATTTACCCCGTTATTTCCTAAGAAAAATTCTGTCGAAATGCTTGCCCATCCACTTATCCACAGCCACCAGTGTATAAAATACCACGGCCAGCGAACCCATGAAACAGAAGAGGTTGAGGAGCACCCGGGTGGTCCCGATGCCCACCACATCCAGATAGGGGTACGGGTAAAATCCCGTAGCCGCGCCGCGCCACAGCGTGACCAGCCAGTAGCCGAGGGGATAGGCCATCCAGATCACCGGGAGCCCCCAGTGCAGCTGACCCTTGGGGACGAACAGGAACCAGTAGAGGATATACGCCGCCGGTAGCGCGTCGTGCAGCACGCCCCACCATTGGTGGACGCCGTGGTGAAGCATCAGGGGCGCCAAAGCGACGTGGTAGACGAGGCATGTGTTCAGCAGACACCCCGCGATCGACGTTTCCACCGAAGGCCGCCTGAAAAATCGATTTAGCCGCGAGGCAGGCCCTTGCCCCGATGTCGACGCGAACAAACCCACCCAAAGGCTCGCCGAGGCGATCGCGCTCGTGAGGATGGTGAAGTAACTGAGGAAATTGAACAAGGCCACGCCGGGCGGTAGGGGACTATGGACGAGAACGAGGTGTCCCTGGAAAATTAAAGCCGCCGCGGACATGAGCGCGACGAGGGCCATGAGTGCTTGTTGGTAGCGGGTCGAGAAGGTAAACATGATGTTATTAAGATACGCATTTGCCCAGGCAATCGCTGGCTTTTTGTATCTTGGGCCAGCGAAAATTTATGGAACTAACCGGAAGGGACATCGTCATCATCGGGCTCCAGCCCTGGTATTATGAAATTGGCAGCAATTGTAAGACGATTGCTACATACCTGGCCCAACACAACCGGGTCTTATACGTCAACCTTCCTGTCAATCGGAAGACCTTTTACTCAAAGGAAAAGAACCCCGGCATCCAGGAGCACTGCAACGTGATAAAGGGCCAGGGCGAACGGCTCCGCCCGGTCCGGGAAAACCTGTGGCAGTACTATCCCACCAGCATCGTCGAGTCGATCAACGGCCTGCCCTCCAACCGGGCCTTTAACGCGATTAACTATATCAACAACCGGCGCTATGCCAAGGACATCAAAGAGGCCATAAGAAGCGTCAACTTCAAGGACGTCATCCTCTTTAACGACAACGACATCTACAACGGCTACTACCTGAAGGCGCTCCTGAAGCCTTCGCTCTATATCTATTATTGCCGCGACTTCCTCCAGGGCTACGACTATTGGAAAAAGCACGTCTCCATCCTGGAGCCCCGCCTGATCGCCAAGGCCGACATCGCCGTCGCCAATTCCCTGTTCTACGCCGAATATTGTAAGGAGCACAACCCAAGGTCCTACTATATGGGCCAGGGTTGCAACTTCGACCTGTTCAATACCGACAAGCCCCACGAGACACCGGAAGACCTCAAAAGCCTGAGGCGTCCCATCATCGGTTACGTCGGCGCCGTCGACTCCGCCCGGCTCGACCCCAAAATCATAGCGGAAATAGCAAAAAATAAAGACTGGTCCGTCGTCATCGTCGGCCCCGAAGACCCCACCTTCGAGTCCAGCGACCTCCACCGCCTGGAAAACGTCCACTTCCTCGGCCGGCGCCCCCTCCAGGCGCTCCCCGGCTACGTGGCCAATTTCGACGTCTGTATCAACCCGCAGCTCATCAACATCATCACCAAGGGCAACTACCCGCTCAAGATAGACGAATACCTGGCGATGGGCAAACCCGTCGTCGCCACCCGCACCAAGACCATGGAGCTGTTCCAGGACTACACCTGGCTCGCCGATACGCCCGAAGACTATCCAAAGCTGATCGAAAAGGCCCTGACACACCCCCACGACGAAGCCCGCATCCGTTTCGCCAAAAGCCACACGTGGGAAAATTGTATGCAAACCTTGTACGACGTAATCGCCAAAACATGACCAACCTCGAACGGCCCGAAACCGCCAAGCGCGCCATCTGGGCCATCATGGCCCTCGCCCTGGCCGCGCGCATCTACCTCTGCTTCTTCACCCACCTCCCCCACACCGAAGTAGACTCCTACGGCTACCTCAGCCAGGCCGACACCCTGTTACAAGGCGGCTACACCGACTACTTCCCGAACGGCTACCCGATCATCATCGCGCTGATAAAACTGATAACCGGCGCGCAATACCTGATACCGGCCCTCCTCTGGCTCAACATCCTCATGTCCCTGGCCACCCTCTGGTTCGTCTTCGACATCGCCCACCGGCTCAGCAATAAATACACCTACGGCGTGCTTGCCGCCGCGATACTCGCGTTTTTCCCCACCCAGATCAACTACGTCCGCTGGGTCTACTCCGAGATGCCCGCGGGGTTTTTCCTGGTGGGCGCGTTTTTCTTTTATTATAGGAAACAATGGATCGCCGCCGGCCTCTTCTTTGGCATAGCCACCATGATCCGTAACAACATACAGCCGATATTCTTAGTCCTGTTTGTAATCCATATCATTCACAGCAAACGGATCCCCTGGGCCCTCATCGTCGCGACCGCGATCCCGTTAATAGCCCTTGGCTCCTATTGCAAAATAAAAACCGGCAAGTTCTCCACCGCCGGCAACAGCCGCATCAACATCCTTTTCGCCGCTTCCGCCGACGGCACCGACGTGGACTTTACCATGGGCGACAAGCACCCCGAGGCGCAGACGACGGGCCAGGCCATGAAGGTCTACGTCGACTCGGCGAAGGATCACCCCGTACGATTCATCAAACAACGCGCGGACAACCTTTGGGTGTATTGGGGCTTTTACAGCACCGAGGCCAACGGTGGCCGGGGCTTAGGGGCGAGACTCCTGTTAGGATTGGGCAACCTGTACCTGATCGTATTCGGCCTATGGGGCTGGTGGCGCCAACGAAAGTACTACCCCGTCTCCATCATGATCATCCCCTTCGTCATCCTCACCGTCCTGCACTCGATGCTGGTAGCCCTCCCGCGGTACACGTACCCGGTAGAGCCCTTCCTTATCCTGCTGTCGGTATGGGCGGTGTTGCCGTTAACCGGCCGTGACCCCGACGGGCGGTGGCGTTTGCGGTGATTTCTTCTCCTTCTCGTACATGGACGATTTCCGGAAGTAAAACAACCACCAAAGCGGGCCGTCCAGGACAAAATAGTTATAGAACAACACGGGAATCGTGATCCCGCAGCATATCCCCGTGAACAACATCACGTGTACCTGGTGAACGTGCAGCACGTGTACCATGATCGCCCGTATAAATGCCGCCACCATCACGTGGATCACATAGATATACAGCGAATGGTACCCAAAGATGCGGAGCCAGTTCGCCACGTTGAACCGCTCCAGCAGGAACGCCACGCACAGCATCGTCGCACAACCCGTCAGCGAGATCCCGAGGAACTCGGCCGACGCGAGCATCCGCGGCTCCAGCAACGTCTGGTCCGTCGGCAGCAACCAGTACAGGTAATACACCTGCGTCAGCACGAATACCGGCGTTATCGCGACCAGCGTCCAGGGATTCCGGAATACGGAAGTAAAGCGCACGTCAAAAAACGCCTTGTGCAGCGCATCGCCCAGGGCAAAAAAGATATAGAACTCCATCCAGTCCGACAACATGCTATACCGGTCGGCCCCCGGCAGCTTCGACGTGAAATACAACAAGACCCCTAAAAACAATTGTGTCCAGATCGGTAAACGAAGCTTCGCTTTCGTGAAGATGTATACCATCGTGGTATTGAACAACGCCGGCAGGTACCAGAACTGGTCCAGGTTCCGGGGCTGATAAAAGATATACAGGTAGTCCCGCCACCCGCGGTCCGCGTTCGTCAGGTGGAAATGCTCCATCACGATCTGGAGCGTGATCTGTATCGTCGCCCAGATCAGGTAAGGGTAGAACAGGTTCTCGAACTTCTGCAGGAGCAGCGTCCCTGGCGCCCGCTTCTTCAGGCTCCCCGCCAGGAAGACCCCCGACAGGATAAAGAACAGCGGCATCCGGAAGGAAAAGAAGATGTTGTTGGCGTTAAACAGGTACGTCGGTATCTCAAACCCCGCGCTCCTATCCATCCCGATCAGGATGTGCCGGTACACCACCAGGATGATCGCGATCCCCTTGAGGTAATCCACCCAGTGTAACCGGCTCCGTTGTAGCGCCGGCAGGTTAAAACCCTTCGAAATCCAAGCAGGAGCCGTCATGCCGGGAACCATTTATCTTTTAAGCGTGTAAATTTACTTTCATAGAACCGGAAGCTGACCTCCGCCACCCCCCAGACCACTAGCAGGTAGGGCACAAACAGCGCCAGACGCAGCAGCATCCCTCCGTGGTGGGTCACCACAAACCGCTCCCCCACATACCACCAGATCGCCAGGTGAAACACATAGATCCCATACGACACCTGCCCGATCCGCACGAGCCAGCCCATCGAAAAAAATCGCGAACCGGACGTAACCACCAAAAGCAGCAGCGACGCAAACACAAGGTCAATCACCGTATAACACCAAACCGGCATCCCATAGTCGAGCACCCCCTGCGCATAAAACCCCTGTAACGGTTGCCCGTCAACGGTCTCATACGGCATCGTCCAGGTCAGAAGACCCAAAGCCACCGCGACAACCAGCAAAGAAACAAACCAGACAGAAGCGCGACGCACGCGAGCCGGCAGCGACAACACCGGAATAATCCCTCCGAGGAAAAACGCATCCATATGACTCAACGTATGCCTATACACCGCATCCCCAACCGTAACCGGGGGCAAACCCGCGAATGAGTAATGCCGCACGAGCAGATACCGCACCAAAGGGGCCGCCAGCACACCAAAGACCATTACAACCCGAACCACCTTCGCAGGGCAAACCAGCACCACCAACGGCCATACGATATAAAACTGCTCCTCCACGCACAACGACCACAACTGCGAAAACAACGGCTGCCCGTCATAAAACGGCAACGTCCGCGTATAGTTATACGTATAGGTAAACAGATACGGCGCAAACCGCGGATAGCTCGACGGAAAATGGGTAAGCAAAAAAAGCACCCCCACCGCGATCAGATACGTGAAGTACAGCGGGAATATACGCAGGGAGCGCCGCGTCCAGAACTTCCCGAACTTATACCCCAACGGGGAAGCCGCAAGCCGTTCCTTCCAAAGGATACGCGTGATCAGGAACCCCGAGAGCACAAAAAACAGCTGCACCCCCATCCATCCAAACCCCACGAGCCCCGCATGAAACAACAACACCAAAAGGATCGCGAGCCCCCGAACGCCGTCGAGGCTGCGAATGTGACCGGACGACGAGCTCATTTGCTATGAATAGCGTCCTCCAGGCTCATCCCCAGGATCTGTTCCAATTCCACCTTGGTCTGGTCCGCCGTGAGCTTATACTGTATCTGCTGGAGCACGGAAGAGTTGAAGTTCCGGCTCGCGATGGTGTATTCGTCGAGGGTGACCTTACCGTCGCGGAAGTTCTTTTCCACTTGCAGAAAAACGGCCTGTTGATCGTTCACCATGATGTTCTCGACCGCCAGGATGTTCTGGTAATTGAGGTAGGTGCGGTATTTCGACTTCACGTCCGCGACGATCGTCCTTTCCGCCTCTTCACGGTTGTCCTTGGCGATGGCCTGCTGCTCGCGGGCGTTGCGGATTTCGCTCGAGCGGCTGAATATCACCCCCACGGGTATCGTCACCCCGAAGTAGTATTTGGGGTATACGTAGGTCTGTTGACCCGGGATGGTCTTTTGGTGATAGAATTCCTGGTCGTTGAAATTGAGCGTGATCGTCAGCAGGTTCAGCCAGGCGTTCTTGGCCAGGCTGAGGTTGTGATTCGCGGCCCGGATCGCCCGGTAGGTCGCGTCATAGCTGGGGCGCGTCAGCGCGACCCGGATCAGCTTTTGCTCGACCCCGGCCGTGTCCATGCCCGTGATCTTCTGGCTGGCGGTGAGGGAAGTCTGCGCCTGGCTGGCGAGCGCCACGCAGAGCAAAAGGAGGGTTGGAACAAAAATTCTCATCTTAGACAGTTTAAGAAGAAGCGGATGCCCATTCCGGTTCGTTCATCCGGATCAGGATCGAAATAAAAGGGTAATATAATACAATATCCACTAAGGACCCCAATGCAATTTGGGTAAAGGAGGCCACGTAGTAGGGGAAAATAAAACAGGTACACGCCGCCGCCAGCATTTTGTCGCGCTCCGACGTCGCCTTAAAGAACGCACGGATTCCTGTCCGCAGACAAAGGAAGTACAGCAGGCAAAAAAGCGTCAGCCCGATCCACCCGATCTCCAGCGCCTTTTGCAGGTAGTCGTCATCGGTAGGGAAGCCCGCCAGGTAGTGCCCCGGGTTGTAGATCGACCCGATCGCCCCCGTGGTGCACAGCCCGCCCCCGATGGGGTGCGTCCAGATATACGGCTGTATATAGTGCCGGTTGTCCTCACGGACCTGGTAGCTGGCGTCTTGCGCCCCCTGGAACGACGTCCGGAAGCGGTTCAGCGTGTTGTTCGTATAGACCGGGACGTATAGCAGCGCCAAAAATACCGCGGCCGCGACAACGGCCAGCACCCTGGAACCACGGCGATTGAACGTCAGCAGGATGAAGAAACCCAGTCCAGCCACGACCATCACATTCGCTGTACGGGTGCCTGAAAACGACATCCCCAGCAGCATCGGGATGATCCCGAGCCGGTAACGCCAGGCCTTGCGGCCCTTTTCGCGCATCGACAGGATCAGGTAAAAGACCGACCCGCACGCCATCACCATCCCGAACTCGGTCGGACCCGACACCAGCGAGAACTTCCGGAACTCCCCGTTGATAAACGTGAGCGCCGTCCGCATCTCGTCCTCCAGGATCCACTGCCGCTCGAACGGGAAAAGCCCCACCGCCTGCTGGATACACCCATAGACCCCTAGCAGCAGCAGCCCCCAGAAGGCCACGTCGACAAAGCGGTTGATCTTGGCCTTGTCCCTAAACACGTCGTACGACACGAAGAACAGGATCGCGATCGAGATCATCTTGCGCAGCCCCAGGAACCAGCCCACGACCGAATGCGCGTTGATGTTGCAGATCTGCATCACGCTATACACGAAGAAGATCCAGAAACAAATCACCGCCGCCGACCGGTTGAACTGCTGGAACGTCGCCTTCAGCGACACCCGCCGGACAAAATACCCCAGCAGCAGCGAAAAGATCAGTATGTCGCTCAGCACCCCCACCGGGAACTGATCGTGCATCAGCCACCGCGAAAAGTGCCACGCGGTAAACGAATAAAAAAGGTTGATCACGAGCCCCGTAAACGGGTCCGCCAGACACGCCACCACGAGCACCGCGCCAATGACCGCGCCCCCCGCCCCGAACCCGATCATGAAGTCGTGCGCGGTCGCATACCCCAGCCCCAGGGCCAGGCCCAGGATCAGCAGGTACGCCATGTACGGTTGCTTATGAGCGGCGGCCCTCAAAGAAAAACGACTTTTAAGAAGAAATAGATGAACATCGCCGCCGAAATGGTCACGACGACTTTCTGATGTAACGAAACCTGCTTCATACTACACTACATTCACGTTTTCCAGGTCCACCATGTTCAATACCGCCCCCGTGAACTTGCCGTTGAGTCCCTTGAAGAAATCGATGGAGTCCTTATCGATCTGCTTGATGATGTGCTGCGCGGAGAAGATCGCGATGATGCCCTCTACGTGCTGCGCCAGTTCCTTGGAGTCCGAGAAGTCGTTGAGGGGCGGCCCTTCCAGGAAAACATAGTCGAACATCTTGGTCAGCGTCTTGAGGTGCTGGAGGAGGTTTTCCCGCGGCAGCACTTCCGACGGCGTATAGTCCCCGCCCTCGCAACCGATCGCGTACACGCTCCCCGGTATCACGTCGCTCGCGGCGTCCTGGATCGTGGTCAGCAGCTTGTCGTCGCCGGCGTACCCGCCCAGTTTTTCCAGGGTGGGCTTGGCGCCCAGCTGCTGGGTTAGGTCATTGTTACAGAAGTTGGTATCCAGGATCAGGATGCGCTTTTTGCTCAGCGACATGCTATAGCTCAGCGCCTGGATGATCGTGGTCTTGCCCTGGCCCTTCCGGGTGCTGGTGAACAGGAACACCTTTTTACCGCTGCTTTCGATCTCGAAACGCAGCTTCCGGAGGAGCTCCCGGAAAACGTTTTCCCGGTTGTGCCGGTCGTCCTCCGAGTAGTGCGTTCCCGCCTTGTTGCCGGTGACCAGGTCGTTCAGCGTCTTATGTTTGAAGTTCATCAGGTTGATCATCGAGATCAGCTTGAGCCCAACGGTTTTTTCGAAGATGATGGGCGTCTTGACCGAGGCGTCGACGTAGGTCAGCCCCACGAAGACCAGCACGGTAACGAAGAACGCGCCCAGACCGGCCGCCGCGACATAGATGATGCGCTTGCTCGGTTCGGGGTATATCGCGGGCTGACCCAGGAGGATCTGCCGGAAATTGTTCACGGCGGAGCTGTTCGCGTCCATCGCGTTGTTGTAGCGGGTCTTGGCGTCCAGGTATTCCTTGTTGGCCAGGTCCTGGTCCTTGAGCATGCTTTCCACTTCGGCGCTCTTGGACGAAGACGCGATCACGCTTTGCTTGAGCGAATCGATCGTGTGCTGCGCGGAGTTGATGGTCGCGTTTTCCGCCTGCAGCTGGACCTGGAGGTCGCTTTTGTCGTTTTCCAGGTCGCTGCGGGTGGGACCCGTGGTGGCTACCTGGTGGGCGGGGCCCTGTGAAGAGGAGTATAAATTGTTATAGGCATCACGCGCCTTGATATAGGCGGCGTAGAGGTCCTGGTCGTTGTTGCCGCTGGCCTGGTAGGCGCGGAAGGCGTCGTCCCGTTTTTGCTTGGCTTGAACCAGCGCGGCGTTATAATTGGGGTCGTCGCCCTCGAGGGTGCCGCCCTGGGCGTTACCCATGTTGGAGATGCGGTTGTTGATCGACTGCAGCTTGTAGGTGATCTGGTTGCGCTTGGCTTTTTCGGTTTCCAGGTTCGTCTGCATGTTGGAGATCATGTCGAACTTGGCCGAGCTTTCGGCGCCCACGTCGGTGAGGCCGGCCCTGCGGAGGGCGTCGTTCTTGGCGTCCAGGTCCGCCTTTTTCCGTTCGACCAGGCTGCGGAGCGTGTCGATCGACTCGGAGGAGCGCTCGCTTTTGATGCTCTGGTAGTACCGGATAAATTCCTGGAAAAGTTGGTTGACCGTATAGGCCGATAGCTCCGGGTTTTCGGAGTAGTAGTCGATCTCGATATAGTCGGTGTGCTGGAGACGGTTGATCGAGAGGTATTTGGCGAGGGAGTTATAATCGTAATGATAGAGGTTCAGGAGCTCGAGGAGCTTCTTCTCGTCGGGCAGGTAGCTGGTCAGCAGGCTCATGGTTTCCCACTTGGTCTCCAGGACCTGTGTGGCTTTTTCCATGTCGACGCTCTTGACCAGGGGATTTTGCATATCGGTTTCGCTCAGGCGGCGGAAGGGCCGGGGGCTGGCGAGGTCGTGGAGTAGCAGCTTATAGCCGAGCAGACTTACCACTGTGGGAGATCCCGCGGTCACGATCACGTTGTTGAACTTCGTGTCCGCTTCCATGAAGTTGACGTTTTCCGAACCGATGGTCGCCACGTCGGACGTGGTATAGCCGGTGGAGAACTGGGTATTGGAACGATACAGCTTCTTTTCACCCTTGGTCGCGAAGTAAGCGACAACCGCGGCCAGGAGGGTGGCGCCGATGATGATCCACTTCCGTTTCAGCAGGACCCGTAATAGATACGCAAAATCCATAGTAGTACAAGGTTTTAAAAAAAAGATCGCCGGTCTGCCTTTCAGCGGACCGGCGATCGATCCTATTAGAGACAGTAACCTAAAGTTACTGTTTCAGCACTTTAATCGTCTTAGTCATATTTCCTTCCTTGGTCCGGACCTTCACGATGTACACGCCCGTGTTCAGGGAGAAGGCGGGCTGGATCGTGAGGTAGTTGGTCCCGGCCACGAGGTTCTTGAACTCGTTGGCGTAAACCTGTTGACCATCAGTCGAGTACATCTCTACCAGGGCCTTGTCTTCGCTGACGGCCGGCACCTGGAGGGTGAAGCTCGTCTTGAAGGGGTTCGGGTAGGCGGCGATCACCGTGTCCCCGCCGGCCAGTACGCTGGGCGTAACCGAGGCGTCCTGGGTGGAGTGGCTGACCGATTGGGTCTGCGTGACCACCTGGCTGGTCGTAACCGGCGTGGCGGGTACGGGGTTGTTGTCCGGCGAGTACCCTCTCAGGATGATCGCGTTCAACGTGGCGTAGGCCGTCGTTTGCAGGTTGGGTTGGATGGTGACCGTGATCTGACCGAAGGCATCGGGTTTGATACCATAGGCCGTGATCGTGGCGGACGTATTCAGCGAAGCATCCAGGATGACCGGCTGGCCGTTCACCATAAACCGGGTGACCACGTCGGACTGGAAGAAGCTGTTGAAGAACGTCACGTCATAGAGGCCGTTGATATTGAGACCGTTGATGATGATGGCCGCGGAACCGCCGGAGAACACCAGGTAGTTGTCGACCATGACCGCGTCGGGGACTACACCGCTGTTGTTGCCGGTGACCGTACCCAGGTTGGTGACGTCGAACAGACCGTTGATGACCGCGCCGGTGGAGGTCGGGTTACCCTGGTCATCCCAGAGGTTCTTCCAAACCGTACCGTTGGTCGGCGCCTGGTTCATCGGGTTCCAGGGGAGCGGCGCCAGGTTGGTGCCGGGTTCGTTGAACTCCATGTACACGGCGTACGAGGTGGTCGTTGCCTTGACAGGGTTCGAATAGGTGGACGGGAGCGTGCCCTTCACCGCGCGAACCGAGTAGTAGTAGGTGCTGTTGGAAGCCAGCGCGGAGTCCTTGTAGGTTACCACGTTGGGCGACAGGGTAGCGATCTTCTTGTACGGCTGGCCGTCGGTGGCGCGCCATACTTCTTCGTTGGTCTCATTCCAGGAATTGTCGGTCCAGTGCAGGCTTACCGAGTTACGCGTGATTTGCGTAGCCTGCAGGTAAGAAGGCCCGAGGATCTTCAGCTTGGAGGTATCGTATTGTTGTACGATGATGTCGTTCAGGAACGAGTACTGAGCGGCGGATGCCTTCTGCACACCCAGGGAAACCGTACCGTTGGCCCTCGGCGTCACGTTCCGCCATTGCAGCAGGTTGTTCGTGTTGTACGCCGGGAAGACGGATTGGGTCGTGCCCAGGAGGGTGAAGTTGGTATTGCCGGCGACCTGCCAGTTGGAGCTGCTGAATACCCCGAAGGTATACCGCGCGCCGGGGGTCAGACCGCTGAGCAGGATGGAGTCGGTTTGCGAACCGGCGTCGAACAGACAGGAGCCCATCACACCGTCGGGGAAGATACCGGAGTTGTTGCCGGTGATGTCGCCCGAGTTGTTGAAGCCCTGGAAGTTGCTCTGGTAGGTGAGCGTGATACCGGAGTTGACGCCGTTGTCGTTGAGCAGGTTGGTTTGCGAGAAACCGCTGCCGGGCCAGATGTTGATGTTGTTCCAGGGGGCGGCGCCGTTGTTGATGCCGTCCGAGAAGTGGATATACGTCGTGGTCACCAGCGGGTTCTTCACCGTGAGGTTGAAGGACGTCGTGCGGACCGAATCGGCCCTGTCGGTCATGGTGATCGTCAGGTTCGAGAAGCTGCCGGAGGTGCTGTCGGGCACGTTCATCGCCAGGGTGCCGGTACCGTTGCCGTTGTCCGTCAGGACGGCCCACGACGGCAGGTTGGAACCCGTCAGCGTGACCGTGTTACCGGCGGCGTTGGTCGTGGTGATGTTGATTACCGTGTCGGTATCCCAGCCGAGGCTCAGGTTACCGATCGGGTTCAGCGTCGGCACCTTGTCGGGCGTCGTCGCGCTGGCGACGTTGGTATAGTAGGAGTAGCCGTGCTGGTTGTAGGCGCGGACCTCGTAGTAATAGGTCGTGAAACCAAAGGCGGTGCTATCCGTATAGCTGACCGTCTTGGGCGGGATCTGGTTCGTCAGCAGGGTGAACGGACCGGCGGCGTTGGTCGCCCTCCATACTTCGTACCCTTGCTCGTTGTACGCGGAATCGGACCAGCTCAGCACCACGCTGCTGCCGCTGAGGGCGGTCGTCAGGTTGTGCGGGCTGAGCGGCAGGGTGCCGTCGTCGAAGAGCTGGTTGATCACCAGGGCGTTCAGATACCCTACGGGCGTACCGGGGGTCACGGCCATGTGGAACGTGATGGAGCCGGTGGCGTCCGGTTTGAGGTTCGTCAGCGTGACGGTGTTCTTGGTATTGTTCTGGACGTAGAGCGACTGCGTCTGACCCTGGGCGGAGTAGACCGTCGTACCGTTGTCGGGTACCCAGTTGAAGACGGAGGAGCCGAACAGCGTGATGTTATACAGCTGCGTGGTATCCAGGCCGGAGATGATCGGGTCGACGGTGGCGGGGCCGCCGGCATACGCGAAGAACCAGAAGTCCTTCATGACGTTGTCGGGGTAGACGCCGCTGTTGTTACCCGTGGTGGGCCCGAGGGCGGAACCACCCCACCAGCCGGTGTTCAGGTTGAAGGTCCAACCGGTGTTGACTCCGTTGATGTCGAGCAGGTTGCTCGTGATCTGCGACGTGAAGTTGTTCCACGGGGCGCCGACGGGGTCGCCGTCGTTGGCGCGGATGTAGACCACCTTGGTCGGGGTCACGAAGCTCACCGTCAGCGGGAACGTCGTCGTGGTGATACCGCCGTTGCCGTCGTTGACGGTGACGGTGACCGTATACGTGCCGGTGGTTGCCAGACCGGGCGTTACCACGAGGGTGTCGGAGCCGTTGGGGCCAAGGACCAGGCTGTTGTTGCCCGGTACGCCGCTGACCGTAAAGGTCAGGTTGTCGCCGTTCTGGTCGGTAGCCGTCAGCGGTATCTTCACCGTTGCGTTGGTGTTCACCTGTACGGGCGACACCGCCGTCAGGACGGGTGCGTAGTTACCGTTGACCGTGAGGTTGAAGGCGATGTTGGTGGAGCCGCCTTTGCCGTCGCTCACCGTGGCGCCGATACCGTTATACGAGCCGGACTGTGCCTGGGTCGGGTTCAGCGTCAGCACCGCGGTGCCGTTGCCGTTGTCTTGCAGGCTGGCGAAGGCCGGCAGGTTCAGACCGGTGAAGGTCAGCGCGTCCCCGTCGGGGTCGGTGGCCTGCAGGTTGATCGTGGTGGTGACGCCATAGCGGGCCGTTTGGCTGGGCACGGCGGTCACGACCGGGAAGTTATCCAGCGTCGTGGTGCCGGCGATCGCGCTGAACGCGGAGCTGCCCGAGGCGTTGACGGCCTGGAGCTGGTAGTAGTATTGCGTGTGGCCGAAGAGCGAGCTGTCCAGGTAAGAGGACGGGTTGCCCGTGATGTTGGCCAGGAGCTGGAAGTGGCTTTGGTCGTTAGCCGAACGGTTCAGCACGTAGCCGCTGACCACGGGGGACGTTTCGGTCCAGTTCAGCGTGATCTTCGAGCTGGAGGTAGCCGACGCCGTTACGACGGGGGTAGCCGGGGCCGCGGGTGCGGCGGGCGTGGTGCAGGTCCAGCCGGCGTACGCGAAGACCGAATCGGGGATCGCTACGGCGGTGGTGGAACCGGGCGTCTTCCAGGCCGCGGTCAGCACATACGAGCCGGTACCCTGGTCGTAGGGCACGGCAAAGGCGTAGGTCTGGCCCTTGGTCAGGGTGATGGTCCCGGTCTTGGTGGTCGTGCCTTGCTGGGCGTCGTTGTTGACCACCTTCGTGCCGTTCGGGTAACCGCCGATATACAGGGCGCTGGCGTCGTCCGAAGACGTCTGGAAGGTATAGGTACCGGTGGCGGGCGCCCTCAGCACACCCGTGAACAACAGACCGAAGTTGGTGGTCAGGCTGCCGGCGACGGCGATGTTCACGTTGTTGATGTTGCCGGTGGCGACGGGCGTCAGCGTGTTGAAGTTCGGCATCGGGCTGCCAAAGGCGCCGGAGTAGACCTTATACGTCAGACCGCTCATCGACAGGCTGTCGAAGCCGGAAGCACCGGAGTTATTGATGGCTTGCACCTTGTAGAAGTAGGTCGTACCACCCGTCAGCCCTGCGTCGGTAAAGGACGTGGAGCCCGCGGGGGCGGTGCCGGCGATCGCGAAGGGACCGCTGGCGGACGTGGCGCGATAGACTTCAAACCCGGTTTCGTTGTTGCTGTTGTCCGTCCAGGTAACCTGCGTCTGGTTGTAGGCCGTGGCCGTAGCCCTGACGGTGGTCGGTTGTTTGGGAACACTACCGGGCGACGTGACCGTGCCAGCGAAATACTGGTTCGGGATGGCGACATAGGTGGTGTTGCCATTCAGCTTCTGCGAGCTCCACAGCACCGACATGGCCGAACCGCCGCCTTGTTGGACGAAGGCGATACAGATCGGGTAGGTGCCGGCCGTCAGGTTCAGCGCTGCGCTGTTCCGCTGGGTGGTGCCTTGGATATAGTCGTTGTTCACCGTAGCCGCGGCGTCGGTGCCGGGCGTCAGGGTATTGAACCAAAGGGCGCTGGCGTCGTCGGATGCCGTAGCGAAGTTATACGTGCCGCTCACCGGAATCGTGATGTACCCGTGCCAGATGTACCCGAAGTTGGTCGTGGTGCCGGGGAAGATACCGATACCCACGTTGGCTTCCTGGCCGCTGGCGACCGGCGTCATCGACACCAGGTTCTGCACGGAGGTCAGGTTCGTGGTCGACGTATAGTAGTTGTAGATCAGACCGCCGTTGATGGCCTCGGAAACGAGCTGCGGGCTGTGCACGCTTTCGTTACCGGAGGGGTCCACCGCCGTGACGTAGATCGAATACCAGGCGCCGCTGGTGAGGCTGTTCAGCACGAACGAGGTGTCGTGCGTGACGTTGGTCAGCGTGCCGTTGACATATACGTTATAGTGGTCCACCGACACGTTGTCCGTGGAGCTGTTCCATTTGATGGCGATCGTGCTCGACGTCGTGATCGTGCTCATCAGACCGGTCGGTCCGGTGGGCGCCGTCTTATCCGAGCTGGTCGTTGCGAACACTTCGGGAGAGAGCGGCGCGGCGCCGGTCGTATCGATGGCGCGGATGACGTAGTAGTAGGTCTTGCCCGCCAGGACATTGGCCGAATCTACATACTGAAGCACGCTTGGCCCGGTCTGGCCCAGGTAGATGTAGGGGCCTCCCGATTTTGTCGCGCGATAGATCTCGAAGGCAGTGGGCGGGTTCTTCTGGCTAGGCTGGCTGGCCCAGGTCAGTTGCGTCTTGGTGAAGCCCAGGCCGTTGGCCACGGGGTTCGTCGCCGCCAGGGGCGCGTTGGGGCCGCCGGCGTTGACCACCTGGAAGACCGGGGAGGGGATGGCGCTACAGCCGAATTTCGGGATCACCGTGGCGTAGTAGTCGCCGGGGCCGCCGAGACCGCCTACGGTCAGGGTGTTGGAAGAGCCGACGACGCCCGCGTTACCGACCTTGTACCAGGAGTACAACGAGTCGCCCGCCGGCAGGAACATGGTCACCGAGTCGTTCAGGTCCGTGGAGGGGATCGTGACCGACTGTTTGTTGACCAGCGTGATGTTGGGCGTTTGCGTCGCGCCCTGTACAAAGACGGTGACCGGGGTGGGGGACCAGGGCGACCAAACGCCGTTCAGTTCCACCTGGCAGTCATAGGTCCCCACAGCGGTGACCGTGATCTGGTTGGTGGTCCAGGCCGGGTTGGGCGTCCCGCCGTTCAACCGCCAGCGGTACGCCTGGTACCCGGGGGCGACCCCCATGGTTACGCTGATCGGCGCGCCGGGACAGAAGCCCGTGTGGTTGAAAAGAGGCCAGGGGTTATTGCTGTGTTGTGCGTTGACAAACGGAAAAAAGCTCGGCACCTGCCAAGCGGAGTCCCAGGTGTCGTGACCTTGGGTGATGAATTCGGTATAGGTGTAATTAGCGCCTGCGTTATAGAAGTAAGGGTTCACCAGGCTGGCCGTATAGGGATCGGGAGAACCGTCCTGGCCGCCCTGGAAGTCCCAGTACGCCGTGTACTTCATGTTATTGACCCAGGCGGAGGTGCTGTAGCAGGAGCACATCGCCGACATGGGCATAACCCCCGCGAAATACTGGGGGTAGTCGTCCGCGATCTCCCAGCAACCCGCGCCGCCACCGGACAGGCCGTTCACGATGATCCGCGTGAAGTCGACCTTGTTGTTGGCGATCATGTAGTTGAGGACAGGGATGATGTTGGTGTAGTTGGCCGGACCCCAACCACCCTGGCTTTGCGGAACGATGCAATAGCCGTCGAAACTGCCATTGTCGATCTGGTTCTGGAATATCTGCCCGCCGTGGTAGAGCTGATATTCGTTGTCATAAGCGGTACCCGCCTCGCCTACGCCGTGTAGGAAGAGGAAAACCGGGTACACCTTCCCGTCGTTGGCGGTCGGGTTGTACGATTTAGGGAAGTGGACCCGGAAGGGCTGCCCGTTGTAGATGTAACACTTCCATTCGGTCGTGTTCCAGCTGAGGCGTTGCGCCCGGTACCACTTGGCGACGGTCCCATAAGCAGGGATCGCAGGTTGCGTGCCCGACGTAGGAAACGTCTTCACGGTGTCGCCAGGGTTAATGATGGATTGGCCATTCACGTCCATTCGCAAGCAAATGAGGGACAGAAGGACAACAAACGCGGCGTAGAGCTTTGGCATCTAATTGTGTTTGTGGTGATTTAAGTAAGCAAAAACCATTGCCGATACTATTCGGCACGGTAAAATTAGATGCCCCCTTCCACCAAATTTTTACAATTGGGTGAAGTCAGTTATTTTGTTCGTAAACGCGTGTTTTTACGGGGGAACGCGCATTACGCGCGCCGTGATTTTTCCCACGCCCCGGACTGTCCGCCCCTCATCCAGCGCACAAATCCTTGAATGACAGAGAGATTCATAAAAACGAAGTATTTGGGCAGGCGTCCCGCCTTCATGGGGATTACCGCGAGCGCATAAAACGCCGCCTGGGCCCCGAAGAGCCAGGTATACACCGGGTCGGGGTCGTTCCACCAGAGGACCGCCCCCGCGATCAGGGCTATTATCAGGCAAAAAGGACTCGCCACCCACCGGAGCACCCGATGGGATATATATAAATAATAGAGCCGCGGGTATTTAAATATATGGATGGTCCCCCTCAGCAGCGCCACCGACTGAAACCCGCCCGCCGCGATCCGTACCTTCCGCTTACTTTCATCCTCCATCGAAAACGAGGGCGTCTCCGCCGCTATCGCCCCAGGTTCATATAGTATACGGTACCCCTTCGCCGCGATCCGCATGGATATGACGAAATCGTCTAATATGATGGACTTATCGACGGGCTCGTATAGGCTTTTCCTAAAGGAAAACAGCTCCCCGGCGGCGCCCACGACCGAATAGAAGCCGGAGTCGATCCGCTTGAGCGCGGACTCATACTTCCAATATGCCCCTTCGCCCTTTCCCACCGCCGCATCGGTCACCGACACGACTTTTTTCTCCCCCGCGACACCCCCTACCTTCGGGTCCGCATAGTGCCGGGCGATCAACCGCAGGGCGTCCACATTCAAAACCGTATTCGCGTCGCTACATATAATAATATCGTGGCTCGCCGCCGCGACCGCCCGGTTGAGCGCCGCCGACTTTCCCCCGCGCGCGGGATCGTGCAACAGCCGGAACCCGGCGGCGGCCCCTACGATAGAAGGCGTCTCGTCCGTCGACCCGTCGGTCACGAATAACCATTCCACCCGGTCCGCGGGATAGTCCAGGGAACGGCAATTGGCGATTTTATCACGGATACAGGCCGCTTCGTTATATGCGGCCACAATGAAAGTCACCCCCGGCAGCGCCCCGGAATCCCCCAAAAAGCCTTCCACGGTCGCCCGCCGACGGTTCATCTTATTGATAATCAAAGCGATTAGCGCATATCCGAAGTAGTTATAAGCAACGATGAACCAAGAGCCGAACAGGAGTATTTTCCAGAGAAGCATGTCCCCAAGATACATTTTTACCAGCGTTCACGAGGATTTTCCGAGCGTTCACGGGAATGGCCCGGTGCGGGAAAAAATCCCGTTATACTTTAGCTTTTAGAAACCGTATCCTGGAACTACCTACCAAAATAGGTCCAAGTACGGTTTCTTTTTTTGCTTCCTCTTAAATCAGATATTGTTTTTATGCTTGAACGCATAAGTGTAGTCCACGGGTCCTCAGCTTACTCTTCCGGAGGTGTACGGCGCTCATCGCCTGCCTCCGGAAGCAGGACCTACTCCCTACGCGACGGCCAGGTCATACGGCAGTATCCCAACACTAACCCCCTATCCGTATGATGATGAAGCCTACCTTGTTGATCGTGGACGACAACGAACCACTGTTGAGACTGCTGAAGTCGATATTCGACAAGCAGTATACGGTTTTCACCGCCTCCGACGGGGTGGAAGCCATACACATCCTGTCCCGGGGCATACGCCCCAGGCTGGTCCTTTGCGACCTCAATATGCAAAATATCGATGGTCACGAGCTGGTCGCCCACCTGGCCACCAGCCGTTTGTACCGCGACATACCCGTCATTTTGCTGACGGACGCCCCATCCACGGACGACGCCAGGCCCTCGGCAAACGTCGCCCGCATCCTGCAGAAACCGTTCGATCCCCTACACCTCCTGGAAACGGCCAATGGCGTCCTGGCGGAATCCCCGGTGGCAACCGAGGCCCGCAAGGCCGCTCTGTTTTCCAAAGGCTCTTTGTTCACCATTTCTAAATCCTAACCGCCGGTATGATCGAAACGTTACGCCCCTACGAGACCAAAAAGAACACGGTAGAATGGCGGTGGCATTCCCACCCCGTCTCCCCGCTGGAGAGCGCGGACCGCAACGTCCTTTTGATCGGTGAAGCCGCCGGCGATTGCGCCGAAGGACTAAACCGGAAGGGTTACCTCTGCTTTACCGCCTCGAGCATCCACGAGGCCCGCAACACCCTCCTGCTGGAATACTACCAGGAAGGCCGCAGCCTCCCGGAAGCGATCCTCTGCGACATCCGCATGGACGAGTCCCTGATCAGCCACTTCGCCGGGTTCCTTTCCGTGACCAAGGAATACGCCCGCATCCCCTTTATCGTCCTGTTACCGGGTGACGAAGGCGGGGACAACGGGCCCGAAACACCCTACGATCCCTTTGCGCTGAGCAACGTGGACGACGTATTCGACGGTGCGGGGAACGAAGACGACCTCTGCGCCAAGATCGACGTCCTGAAAAAATACAAGCACCTCCGTCAGACCTTGCCGTACTATACGCGGGAAGAGGCGGCGCCACTGTTCACCCGCCCCCGTCGCGTGGCCCAGCGGACCATGGACATCCTGCTCTCCGGCATAGCGCTGGTTCTGCTGGCCCCGGTCATGGCGATCGTGGCCCTGCTCATCAAGCTGGACTCCCGTGGACCCGTGCTGTACGCGTCCCCCCGCGCCGGCCGCGGGTACCGCATCTTCAAATTCTATAAGTTCCGCACCATGAAACAAGGCGCGGACAAAGAGATAGACAAGATCAAACATTTGAATCAGTACGATGTGGCCGGCGCCAGCGGCAAGCCTATGTTCCTGAAGATCGACAAGGACCCCCGCGTCACGCGGCTCGGCCGTTTCCTTCGCAACACCAGCCTGGACGAGCTGCCGCAGCTGCTCAACGTCCTGCTCGGGGACATGTCCCTGGTGGGCAACCGTCCCCTGCCGTTGTACGAGGCCATGACCCTGACCGGCGACGACAGCGTCCAGCGCTTCCTGGCGCCCGCGGGCATGACCGGTCTCTGGCAGATCAAAAAGCGCGGGAATCCCAACATGTCCGTACAGGAAAGGATCAACCTCGACATCGACTACGCCAACCAGCACAACTTCTTTTACGATCTTAGGATACTGCTCAACACGCCAAAGGTCCTGATACAAAAAGCCGACGTTTAAGCCATGACGACCCTTTGGCTCACGGTGCTGATCCTGCTGATCTACTTCGGATGCTCCGTGGCTTACCTCCTGATCCTTACCCTCGCCGGCCGTTCCCGTTATCGGAACCCCTGGACGCTGGGCAGCACCCAGCCGGGTTTTTACCGGAGGATCGCTGTCGTAGTGCCTGCCTATAAAGAAGACGGCATTATCGTATCGACCGCCCAGAACCTCCTGGACCAGGATTACCCGGCGATCTGTTTTGACGTGCACGTGATGGCGGACTCCTTACAACCGGCCACCGTGCTCCAGCTCCGCAACCTGCCCCTTACCGTTTGGGAGGTGGCCTTTAAGCAGAGCACCAAGACGCGCTCGCTGAACGCCTTTTTCGCGCGCAACAAACAGCCCTACGACATCGTCCTGGTATGCGACGCCGACAACATGGTGGATAGCGATTTCCTGCAGAAGATCAACCGCGCCTTCGACCTCGGCGCGCGGGCCGTGCAGGGACGCCGGGTGGCCAAGAACATGGACACCGCCTACGCCTTCCTCGACGCCTGTAGCGAAGCCATCAACAACCATATTTTCCGCAAAGGAACCAGCGCCCTCGGGTTGTCCTCCGCCGTGATCGGCTCGGGGATGGCCTTCGAGTACAACATGCTCCGCGACATCCTGACCTCCATCGACGCTGTGGGCGGTTTTGACAAACCCCTCCAGCTGAAGGTGGTCGCCAAGGGCGTGAAGATCCGTTATCTCGAGGACGCCCTCGTCTACGACGAAAAGATCGAGTCCGGCGAGGCCTTTGGGAACCAGCGCCGCCGCTGGATATCGAGCCAGTGGGTGTACCTGCGCAAGTACTTTATCCGGGGTTGCGGCTACCTGTTCCGCGGGAACCTGTCGTACTTCAACCTCGCGGTGCTGAACAACGTCGTCCTGCCCCGGGCCCTGCTCCTGGGCGCGCTGCCGCTGGTCGCCGTGGGCGCTTTCTTCGTGGACCCCGTGCTGGGCTATGCCGGGCTAGGTCTCTGGGTGACCTACTTGCTGACGCTCGCCCTCGCGCTGCCGCGGGCTTACTACAGCCGCGACCTGGCCCGCGCGCTGGTGCGGCTCCCGGGCGCTATCGGGCGGATGGCCATCAACCTCCTGTCGCTACGGAGCGCCAACAAGACGTTTATCCACACCCTGCATACCCGTACGAGTATTTCAAACAACATCGTGAACCGGTAATATGGCAGCACAGAAGCCTTTGGTGAGCATCATCACCATCAACTATAATCAGACGGCCGTCACGGTGGACCTCCTGGAGTCCATCCACTACCTCACGTACCCCAACGTGGAAGTGATCGTAGTGGACAACGCCTCCCGTGAAAGCCCGGTGGAGGCCCTGCAAAAGGCCTATCCCGACGTCCGGCTCATCATGAGCCCCAAGAACCTCGGCTTTGCCGGGGGGAACAACCTCGGCATCAAGGCGGCCAAAGGGGAGTACCTCTTTTTTGTCAACAACGACACCGTCCTGACGCCGACCATCCTGGAAGGCCTGGTGGAGATATTCGACACCTACCCCGACGCCGGGGCCGTCAGCCCGAAGTTCCACTACTACGACGCGCCCGGCACGATCGAGTTCGCCGGGTACGAAGAGGTGAACATCTTCAGCGGGCGGAACGCCATGGTCGGCTGCAAAAAGAAAGATTACGGGCAATACGATAAGGCGGGGGTAACCAACTACGCTCATGGGGGCGGAATGATGGTCCCCGCCTGGGTGATAAGGGAAGTAGGCCTCATGCCGGAGGTTTACTTCCTCTATTACGAGGAATTCGACTGGTGCGAGTCGATCAAGCGCAAGGGCTACCAGATATACTACCAGCCCAAAAGCCTGATCTACCACAAGGAGTCGATGACGGTGGGCAAGGTCAGCACGCTCAAGACCTTTTACCAGAACCGCAACCGCATCCTGTTTATGCGGCGGAACGTAAAGGGCTGGCCGCTGGTCGTTTTCACCACCTATTACGCCCTGTGCACCGTCCCGAAGAACACGCTTAAATATATCGCCAAACGGGAATCCAAACACCTGAGGGCGTTCTGGCAGGGTCTCGCTTGGAATTTGTCTAACTGGGATTTGTCCAACCTTAAACACTAGGACTCTTCCCAACCTTAAACTCTGGAAACGTATGTGTGGTATAGCCGGTTTTATCGATTTTACACGCCAGACGGGCAAAGACACGCTGGTCCGCATGACCGACGTTCTCGCCCATCGGGGACCCAACGACGCCGGCTATGAAGTCCTCGAGCAACCCCAGGCCTCCGTCGGGCTCGGACAGCGCCGCCTGTCGATCCTGGACCTGTCCGCCGGCGGTCACCAGCCGATGCACTTCAGGCACCTGAGCATGATCTTCAACGGCGAGGTCTACAACTTCATGGAGATCCGCCGGGAGCTCGAGCAAAAGGGTTACAGCTTCGACTCCACCTCCGACACCGAGGTCATCCTGAAGGGTTTTCACTGCTGGGGACCTTCGGTGGTCCACCGTTTCATCGGCATGTTCGCCTACGTCATCCTCGACCGCGACAAGAACGAGGTAACGGTGACGCGTGACCGCGCCGGTGTAAAACCCTTCTATTACTATTGGGACGGGCACACCTTCCTGTTCGGCAGCGAGCTCAAGTCGCTCCACCAGCACCGTTCCTTCGTCCGCGATATAGACGTCAACTCGCTGGCGCTCTACCTCCAATACAGCTATATCCCCGCCCCGTACTCGATATTCAAGAATACCTGGAAGCTCCGTCCGGGCCACAGCCTGACGGTTTCGCTGCGGGAGCGCCGGTTGATCGAAAGCCCCTACTGGGACGTGACCGAGGCCTACGACAAGCCCCGGCTCAAGATCACCGACCAGGAAGCCATCGAGGAAACCGAGCGCCTCCTGCTCTCCGCCTACAACTACCGGATGGTGGCGGACGTGCCCGTGGGCGTGTTCCTGAGCGGCGGGTACGACTCCAGCAGCGTCGCCGCGCTCCTCCAGAAGGGCCGCACCGACCGGATCAAGACCTTTACCATCGGCTTCCACGAGGCCGGTTTCAACGAAGCCCGCGAAGCCAGGAAGATCGCCGACTACCTCGGCACCGACCACCACGAATGGTACGTCACCGCGGCCGACGCGGCAGGCGTTTTTCACCACCTTCCGGAGATCTATGACGAGCCGTTCGCGGACAATTCCGTCGTCCCGACGGCGCTGGTGGCGCAGCTGGCCATCAAGCACGTAAAGGTGTCCCTCTCCGCGGACGGGGGCGACGAGATATTCGGCGGCTACAACAAGTTCAACCAGGCCCTGCGCTACACCGCCATGCCCGCGCCGTTGCAAACCGTGCTGAGCGGGACGATGGGCCTGTTCAACCCCGACCAGATCCCTTATTTCTCCAAACAATACAACTTCGGCACCCGCTACCGGAAGATGCAGGGCATATGGGCCTCCCGCAGCCCGATGGAAGCGCTGCGCCTCATCAGCCACTACATTCCCGAGCACGAGGTGCGCTCGTTCATCCGTCCGGCTTTCTCCGCCTACGAAACGAACTTCGACGCCGGCCACTATCCCGGTCCCCACCTCGACAACCTCAACCGGATGCTCGCCGTGGATTACAAGACCTTCCTCGTGGACAACAACCTCGTCAAGGTCGACCGCGCCACCATGGCCGTCGGTCTGGAAGGCCGCGAGCCGATGCTCGACCACCGCGTCATCGAGTTCGTCGCCCAGCTCCCCGCCGACCTGAAGATCCGCGACGGCGTGAATAAGTATTTACTCAAGCAGATCGTACACAAATACATCCCCAAGGGTCTCATGGACCGGCCGAAGATGCCTTTTATCGCGCCGCTGAAGGTGTGGTTCCGGGACGAGCTGGCCGAAAAGATGCACGACTACCTCGGCGAACGCAAGCTCAAGGAGAGCGGCCTGTTCAACGCCACGCCCATCGCCGAGCTGAGCCGCCAGTACCTCGCCGGCGAGCAGGTCAACTACCAGAAGCTCTGGAACCTGCTGGTCTTCCAGCTGTGGTACGAGCGCTGGATGAAGAACCCCGTAACCACGCCGGTGGAGGGCGCGCTCGCATGACCGCCGCCGCCTTTACCGCCAACGCCGTGACCGCCGATGCCGCCGCGGCCGGCCGCAAGATCCGCGTCCTCGAGGCCATCCGCCAGGGAAAGGTGGGCGGCGGCGAGACGCACATCCTGAACCTCGTCGAGCACATGGACAATTCGCGCTTCGAGCCGGTGGTCCTCGCCTTCACCCACGGCAAGATGATGGATACCCTCGACCGCATGGGCGTCAACCATCACGTCATCCCGTCCGAACGCGCCTTCGACCTGTCCACCTGGAATGCCGTCCGCCGGTTGATGGTCCGCGAAAAGATCGACCTCGTACACGTCCACGGGACCCGCGCCAACACCAACATCTTTTGGGCCGCCCGCATGCTGCGGCTGCCCATCATCTATACCGTCCACGGCTGGTCCTTTCACGACGACCAGTCCTGGTGGGTAAAGCGGGCCCGGATCTTCGTAGAAAAATGGATCACCCGCGGCGTCAACAAGACCATCTCCGTCTCCGGGAGCAACCAGCAGACCGGGTCGAAATACATACCCCGTTTCGAATCCGTCGTGATTCCAAACGGTATCAGCCTGACCCAGTTCAACCCCGGGCGCTCGTTCAGCGACCTACGGCGCGAATGGGGCCTACATCCCGACGCGCTGGTCGTCGGCTTTGTCGGCCGGATGACCCACCAGAAAGCGCCCGTCGCCCTGGTGGAAGCCTTCCCCGCCGTGCTAAAGGCCAACCCCCGCGCCGTACTCGTGCTGGTAGGGGAGGGGGAGCTGAAGGAAGATGCCCGTCAGCGCGCCGCCGCCCTGGGTATCGAGAACAAGGTTGTGTTTGAAAAGTTCCGCACCGACGTACCCGATGTGCTGAACGCGATGGATATATTCTGCCTGCCGTCGTTGTGGGAAGGGTTGCCGATAGGGCTCATGGAGGCGATGGCGATGGAAAAAGCCTGCCTGGCCACCGACGTGGACGGCTCGCGGGAATTGATTCTCCAGGGGACCAACGGGATGATCGTCCCGCCCGCCGACCCTGGCGCGCTGTCCGCCGCGCTCGTCACGCTGGCGACGGACGCCGCGCTCCGCGACCGGCTCGGAGCCTCCGCCCGCGCCACGATCGAAGGCGGCTTCGACGTCACCGGCATGACCCGGAAGATCGAATCATTGTATTTGGAAACGCTTGACAATAAATGACCAAAAAAGATAAAATCATGTATGAGTACGACCGTATTGCCGACCGCAAACGCGTGGACTTCATCGCCGGGGTGTTGGGCGCCAACCTCCCGGCGGGTGCGCAGGTCCTGGACGTAGGCTGTGGCAACGGGGTCATCAGCCGCCACCTCGGCCGGCTCGGCTTTCGGGTGACGGGTATAGACGTGAGCGAAAGGACCATCGAGAAAGCCCGCAGCATCCACCCCCTGCCCAACGTGGAATTCATCACCAAGAGCGCCGAAGACCTGGTCGCCGAAGGCTCCCGGTACGACGCCGTGATCTGCAGCGAGGTCCTCGAGCACCTCGACAACCCCGGCAGCCTGCTGGACGTCCTTTACGCCAGCCTCAAGGAAACCGGGACGCTGATCGTCACGGTACCCAACGGCCACGGACCCCGCGAGAGCTTCGTCACCAAGCCGGTACTCCGCGCGCGTCGCCGGAACAACTGGCTGTGGCGGACGATCGTCGGCGCCAAGAAGATGTTTGGCTATTCCGGTACCACGGTCCAGTCCGACGCGGACAACCTGGACCACGTTCAGTTTTTTTCCAGGCGCGACCTCGAGGCGTTATCCGCGGCACACAAGTTCCGGATCACGCGTTTTGGCAGCGCCAATTTTGTAGAAGACGTTTTCCCGTTCTCGTTCCTGGCCAAACGGGTGCCCCTCCTCCAGCGCATGGACTGCGCCCTGGCGGACAGGCTCCCCGTGGAAATGTCCGGTGGCTTTTTTACGGTGTGGGAAAAAAGGTAAAGGCTCCCCTCAGTTAGTTATTCCAAATCGTTAATCCTTTACCTGCTTTGCGTAAACTGAAGATTGCATATCTGACGGGAAATGATCCCAGGGACAAACGGACCTGGTCCGGCTCCACCTACTACATCGCCCAGGCGTTGCAGCAGCACGTGGGAGAGGTGGACCTGCTTGGGCCCATCAAGATACCCATGTGGATCGACCGTTTTTTCCGCAGCGCCGCGCGGCTGATCCGCGCCGTGTTCGGGACGGAATACTTTGCCCAGTTCAGCATTCCCATGAGCCTGTACTATGCCGGAGCGCTCCGCCGCCGTATGCGCGGCAACGCCTACGACATCATCTGCGCTCCCGCGTCCAGCGTGGAGCTGGCCTTTATAAAGACCAACCTCCCGGTGGTGCTGATCTCCGACACCACCTTCCAGCTGATCACCCACTACTACCTGACCGAGTTTAAGAAGATGTCCCGGCTCTCCCGCTGGGAAGGCAATATACTCGAGCGGCGCTCGCTGAAGCGGAGCCGGCTCTCCGTTTTCTCCAGCGAATGGGCCGCCGACTCCGCCATCAAGGACTATAAGGTCGACGCGCGTAAAGTCGCGATCATCCCACCCGGTGCCAACATGGACGGCCGCCCCGACGCCGACATCATCCTCCGCAAGTTCGCCAACCCGCGGCTGACCGTCCTGTTCATGGCCAGCGACTGGACCCTGAAGGGTGGCGACCTCGCCTTCCAGGCCCTCCGTGAATTACGCGAAGTACACGGCGAAGACGCCCGCCTCATCGTCTGCGGCTGCACCCCCCCCGACGGCATCGAGCACCCCGACATGGAAGTCATCCCGGTGTTGAACCGGAACGTCGACGGCGACCGTCTCCGCGACCTCCTGTCCACCGTCCACTTCCTGCTCCTGCCCACCCGCGCCGACGCCTCCCTCATCGTCGCCTGCGAAGCAAACGCCTACGGCGTCCCCGCCATCACCACCGAAACCGGCGGAATTCCAGACGTCGTCCAGGACGGAGTTAACGGATATTGCCTACCTTACCACGCCGACGGACGCCTCTACGCCCTCCTGATCTCCGAGCTGTTCAAGGACCAGGAGCGCTACGAGCAGCTCGTCCAGACCAGCCGGATGCGCTTCGAAGAGCGCCTCAACTGGGACAGCTGGGCCGAAAGCTTCCAGGAGGCCGCCAGCGCCGCGCTCCCCGAGCTCGCCGGCTAAAATGATTTCAATGAAGCCTCTACGTATCGCGTATTACTGTGTCAACGACCCGCTGGACAAGCGCTCCTGGTCCGGCATCACCTATTACCTCGGCCAGGCCCTCGGGCGCAACGTCGGCGACGTCGACTTTCTGGGTCCCGTCCCGCATCCCCGCTGGATGGACAAGCTCCTCCGCGCCACCGCCAAACTCCACCGCGTCCTTTTTGGCCGCGAATTCTATTCGAAGTACAGCCTCCTTGTCAGCTGGTACGGCGCCCGCGCCCTCAAACGCCGCATGCGCGGCAAACAATACGACGTCCTCGTAGCGCCCGCCTCCAGCCCGGCCTGCGCCTGGCTCCGCACCGACCTCCCCGTCGTCCACCTCCAGGATTCCACCTTCCGTTGCTACACGGAGGCCTATCCCGAGTTCCGGAAGATGAGCCGTCTCTCCCGCCTGACCGGCGAATGGCTCGAACGCCGCTCCCTGGCTCGGGCGGATTTTATCTTTTATACCTCCCATTGGGCCTCCGACTCGGCGATCAAGGATTACGGCTTCCCCGCCGACCGCGTGTTTATCCGCCCCTTTGGCGCCAACATGGACGACACCCCGACGGCGGACATGATCTTCGATAAGGTCCACACGCCCGTGCTCACCATGCTCTACCTTGCCGTCGAATGGGAACGCAAGGGCGGCGCCATCGCCTACGACGCGCTGGTACACCTGCACGACGTCATGGGCATCCCCTGCAAGCTCATCATCTGCGGCTGCACCCCCCCGCCCGGTTTCGGGCACCCGGCCGTCGAGGTCATCCCTTTTTTGAATAAAAACCTCCAGACCGACCACTCCACATTCGTCGAGCTGCTGTCCACGTCGCACTTCCTCGTGCTCCCCTCCCGCGCCGACTGCTCCCTCATCGTCGCCTGCGAATCCAACGCCTACGGTATGCCCGCGATCACCGCCCAAACCGGCGGCATCCCCGACCTCGTCCGCGACGGCGTCAATGGATACTGTCTCCCCTACGACGCCCCCGGCTCCGCCTACGCCACCCTCATCGCCGAAATATACGGTACCCCCGAGCGCTACCACGCCTTGATCGCATCCAGCCGCCGCCGTTACGAACAGTCCCTCACCTGGGACCGCTGGACCGAAGATTTCACCGAAATGTCGCCGCAGTTCCTGCGCCGCTAAGGCCACGCTGTGCGCCCCGCGCCTCTGCCCCCCGCCTTTGCCCCTCGCTTTTGCCCCGCGCCTTTGCCCCCCGCCCCGACCGCATGACGGCATTGCTCCGCGCCTCCCACCCAGGGGTTTTCCTCTCTTTAGATTTTGGGCAAGCTATATCTTGGCTAATCGCAGTAAATCGGGCGGTTTTTAAAGCTATACCTTGCCCAATTTACAGGTAAGGGTACCCAGGGGTATTCGGGCAAGCCATACCTTGGGCAAGCGCAGTAATTCGTTCGATTTACAAAGCTTTAGCTTGCCCAAAATATAAGAGAGGAAAACCCCCGGGGTGGGGGGACGGCGTCAAACGCCTTCGGGCTCGCGAACCACCGCCGTCCGCCCGCGCCCCGCGCACTAAGCCGGCGCCCCGCGCACTAAGCCCCCGCCCCGCCGCGCACGCGCCGCAGGATCGCCAGCGCCTCGCGGTAAAAGACGCCGTAGAACTCTCCCATGTAGCGGATGATCGAGCGCATCTCAACGCCGACCTGGCGGCGCATCACGAAGTACCAGGCGGTGGTCCCCAGCAGACAAGTGATCACCGTGCCGGTGGCGGCGCCGTAGAAACCGATGGTGTGGAGACACGTCCAGTTGACGATCAGGTTCACACCGAGGGAGATGAGGTTGATGATAAAACACAGCCGCGCCTTGCCGAGCGAGTTCAACAGGTTCGCGGACTGGTTCTGGAAGGGTCGCAGGAACCCGGCCACCATGTAGAGCTGGAGGATCAGCGCCGCCCGCTGGTAGGCGTTCCCCGCGATGATCGTCGTGATGGGCCAGGCGAAGATGATGATAAAGATGACGAGCGGCGTGGTGAAGCACATCAGCACCGCCACCATCCGTTCGTAGAGATAGAGCACCTTGTTTTCCCCCTCCTCGACGGAGGCCTTGGATATCTTCGGGAAGATGACGTCCGCCGCGGCGTAGCTCGGGGTGTCGATGAACTGGTTGAGCCGCGACGCCGAGTTGTACATCGCGACGTCCGCGGTGCTTTTGATCACCGCGCCGGTCATGAGCTGATCGAGGTTGGAAAACAGGTTGGCCACGATCCCGGACGTAAAGATATACCCGCCGTAGCCCGTGATCTTTTTGACCCAGGCCATCGTGGGGTCGAAGCGGTTCAACAGGTAACGCCGGCTGTAAAAATAGATCACCACCGTTCCGATGAAAACGCAACCCGACCAGTAGAGCGACAGGTGTTCCAGCCGTATCGGCTGGTGCGTGAGCCTAAGCGAGGCGATCACGATAAGGAACGACAGTTGTCGTGCAAAATACCCCGCGAAGACGCCTTTGAAGTCCAGGTGACTTTGTTGAACCGCCTCCAGGTGGGAAAAAAATACCATCACCACCAGCCCCGGTACAAACCAGCGAAGCGTCGTGGCCAATTCCGGACCCCCGCCCACCCAGCGCGACAGGCCGTCTCCCCACAGGTAGATAAAGGCGATGAACAGGATCGTGATCCCGGTGTTGATGATCAGGGAGGAGGAGGCGATCGTCGTTTTCTCCGGGTTATCGGCCGCGGTGCCGCTCACATAGAGGACGTGCGCGTTTTTGAGCAGCCCGCTCTTGGTCATCTCGAAAAAGGTCGTCACCACCAGGAAAAGGGCCCACACCCCGTACCGGGCGGGTGTCATGGCGTGTACCAGTATCATGAAATTGATAACCCCGAAAAGGGTAATGGAGAAGCGTTGTGAGATAGCAAAGAAGGCGGACCTGACCCAGTATGAAGAGAAATACTTTTTCAACGAGAGCCGTTTCGCGAATGTACCACTTTTTTTAAACAGGCCGCGATCCTTAACTTCGTAGCAACATATGCGCATCGCCCACGTTATACTTACCCATAAAAACCCCGCCCAGGTCGCCCGCCTCACCGCGGCCCTGGCGCATCCCGACGCAGACTGTTACATACACGTCGACCGCAAGGCCGACATCGCGGCCTTCAAGGCGCTCGAGACACAACCGAACGTCTATTTGCTGCACACGCGCATCGACGTCCAATGGGGCAGCTACAGCCTCGTCACCGCCAGCCTCGAAAGCCTGCGCGAAGCCCTCAAACGCGGCACATACGATTACATAAATCATATTTCCGGTCAGGATTTTCCGTTACGAAGCGCCGCCGGATTCCACGAGTTCCTGGAAGCCGGCGACAACGCCGAGTATATCACCTGCTACACCGCCCGCTCCGGCGTCGATTGGTGGAAAGACGCCGCCCTCCACGTCTGGCGCTATAATTTCCATAACTGGACGATCCCCGGCAAATACCGCCTGGAAAAGCTCGCCAACGCGCTGCTGCCAAAAAGAAAGTTCCCGATAGGGGGATGGGAAATCGCCGGCTGGTCCCAATGGTACACCCTCACCGCCGGCGCGACAAAGTACATGCTCGATTTCCTCGACACCCACCCGGAAGTAGTCAAATTCTTCAAATACGTCTGGGGCGCCGACGAGTTCGTCGCCTCCACCGTCCTCTATAACTCGCCATTTAAAGGGAAAATCCAGGACCACCTCCTGTACATCGACTGGTCCGAAGGCAAGGCCAGCCCCAAAACGCTGAAAGCGGAAGACTTCGACAATCTGAAACGCTCTAGCAAATGGTTCGCCCGCAAATTCGACACGGACGTCGATGCCACGATCCTCGACGAAATCGAAGCAACGCTATTATAGCCGCCCCGCCTTCATCTCCTTCACCGCAAAATCGCAAGCCCGCGCCGTCAGCGCCATATACGTCAGCGACGGATTCTGCGACGCCGACGACGTCATACAGCTCCCATCGGTAATAAACACATTCGGCACGTCGTGCATCTGGTTAAACCCGTTCAGCACGGACGTCCGCGGGTCGCGCCCCATCCGCGCGGTCCCCATCTCATGGACGGCCGACCCGCCGGGCGCAAGGTGTCCATAGGAATGTATGCCGGTGGCGCCGGTCTTCGTCAGCATATCGACCGCGCAGGCTTCGGCGTCGCGCCGCATTTTTTCTTCGTTATCGTGATAAGCGTAGTTGATACTAACCAGCGGCAGCCCCCAGGCGTCCAGCGACGAGGACAACGCCACGCGGTTCTCGAAGTAGGGCAGGGTCTCTCCCCACACACCCATCCACATATGCCACGGCCCCGGCCGCACCAGCTGCGATTTGAACGAGGCCCCAAACCCTTCGGTATACCCCAGCTCCGGCCACTCCAGCCGGCTCCCCGCCGCCTGGTA
>NZ_DATJIY010000222.1:0-13805 GCF_035492835.1 Dinghuibacter sp. | reverse complement strand
CCGTTCAGGTTCCATTGATAGCTGGAAGCGCCGGTGGCAGTACTGAGGGTGACGCTACCACCGGAACAGAAAGTAGTGGGTCCACCGGCAGTGATGGTTGGTGTGACGGGTAGCGCGTTAACCGTTACGGCTTTGGCGGCGCTGGTGGCGGTACATCCGGAGGCATTGCCAACAGTTACGGTATAGTTGCCGGCGGCAGAAGCGGTATAAGATGAAGAAGTTGCTCCCGAAATCGCGGTCCCGTTGAGGTTCCATTGGTAGCTGGTGGCCCCGGTAGCGGTGCTCAAAACGACGCTGCCGCCAGAGCAGAAGGTAGTGGGCCCACCAGCGGTGATCGTCGGTGTGGTGGGCAGAGGGTTGACCGTCACGGTTGAGGCGGTGCTGGTGGCGGTACAGCCGGAGGCATTGCTAACAGTTACAGTGTAATTACCGGAAGCGGAGGCTGTATAGGACGAAGTAGTCGCCCCGGAGATAGCCGTGCCGTTCAGGTTCCATTGATATCTGGAGGCGCCTGTGGCGGTGCTCAAAGTAACGCTACCGCCAGAACAGAAGGTAGTAGGGCCGCCCGCGGTGATCGTCGGAGTAGCCGGCAGTGCGTTAACTGTCACGTAGGTAGCGGTGCTGGTCGCGGTACAACCGGAAGCGTTGCTAACAGTTACGGTATAGCTGCCTGCGGTAGATGCGGTATAAGACGAGGAAGTTGCTCCCGAGATCGCGGTCCCGTTCAGGTTCCATTGATAGCTGGAAGCGCCGGTGGCAGTACTGAGGGTGACGCTACCACCGGAACAGAAAGTAGTGGGTCCACCGGCAGTGATGGTTGGTGTGACGGGTAGCGCGTTAACCGTTACGGCTTTGGTGGCGCTGGTAGCGGTACACCCGGAGGCATTGCTAACAGTTACCGTATAGTTGCCGGCGGCAGAAGCAGTATAAGACGAGGAAGTTGCTCCCGAGATGGAGGTCCCGTTCAGGTTCCATTGATAGCTGGAAGCGCTGGTAGCAGTGCTCAAAGTTACGCTGCCACCGGAACAGAAAGTAGTAACCCCGCCCGCAGTGATCGTCGGAGTAGCCGGCAGCGCGTTAACTGTCACGGAGGTAGCGGTACTGGTAGCAGTACAACCAGAGGCATTGCTAACGGTTACCGTGTAATTACCTGAAGCGGAGGCAGTGTAAGACGAAGTGGTCGCCCCGGAGATCGCGGACCCGTTCAAGTTCCATTGGTAGCTGGAAGCGCCGGTAGCAGTGCTAAGGGTGACGCTACCGCCAGAGCAAAAAGTAGTAGCCCCACCGGCAGTGATCGTCGGAGTAGCGGGCAGCGCGTTAACCGTTACGGCCTTGGCGGCGCTGGTAGCGGTACACCCGGAGGCGTTGCTGACAGTTACCGTATAGTTGCCGGCGGCAGAAGCGGTATAAGACGAGGAGGTTGCTCCGGAGATTGCGGTCCCGTTCAGGCTCCATTGGTAGCTGGAGGCGCCGGTGGCGGTGCTCAAAGGTACGCTGCCGCCAGAACAGAAGGTAGTAGCCCCACCGGCAGTGATCGTCGGCGTAGCCGGCAGTGCATTGACGGTAACCACTAAAGTCTGAGAAGCCGAGCACCCGCTGGCATTGGTGACCTTATAAGTGATCGTGACGGTGCCTGCCGCAACCCCGGTGACGACCCCGGACGAGGACACCGTGGCGGTGCCCGTAGCGGAAGAAGACCAAACCCCGCCGGCAGTGGCGTCGGACAAAGCCAGCGTCGAGCCAATGCAAACGGAGTTGCCACCGCTGATCGCCGCGACCGTGGGCAGCGGGTTGACCGTGACCGTGGTCCCGGCGCTGGGCGACGACGGACAGCTGTGGTTGTCGAAAACGGTCAGCGTGTATATGCCGGATGCGGTTGCGGTATAGGTAATCGCCGTGGCGCCGGAAATGTCGGTGCCGCTGGTATCCCATTGATAGGCGGTGATGGTGCCGGTAGTGTGGCCCGTCAGCAGGACGCTGCCGCCGGCGCAAAAGGTGGTGGTGCCGGCGGTGACGGTAGGCGTGTTGGGGACAGTCGTGTAAATGGCCGTGCCGGAGATAGCGGTGCCGTTGTTGGTTTTTTTGAAACCGTTGCTGCCGTCGGTGGCGTTGTAGTTCGATCCACTGGTCGTGGTGCCGGCGTTGCCGCCGGAGATATTGACGGAAGAAGGCGCCGCCGTGGCGTAGACCACGCCGCCGCCGCCGCCGCCGCCGGGGCCGTGAGCGGTAACGCCGGAGCCGGGGTTGTTGGTGCCACCGTCGCCGCCATGGGCATTGACGGTGATGTTGCCCATGCCGCTGGTGGAATACAGGTAGGCCGAACCTCCGGCGCCCCCGCCGCCGCTACCGTCGTTCTGGACGGTGCTGTTGGCGTCCGAGCCGCTGACGTCTACCGTACCGGTGCCGCTGAAGGCGCCGTTGGAGCATATAACAATGACGATACCCCCACCGGAGGCGCCGCTGGAGGCAAAACCGTTGCCGGGAGTACCGGTGCCGTTGTTGCTGTCGCCGGAACCGCCGCCGCCGCCCATGACGAACGACGTCGCGGCGTAGCCGAAAACCGAGCCGCCGAGCCCGCCGCTGTTGGCAGTGGAGCTCCAGCCCTGGCCACCCATCCCGCCGGCGCCGCCATTGCCGCCGCCGCCACCGCCGGCGTTCTCGTCGTTGTTGGCGGGATCGCCATCGGTGGCGCCGCCGCCGGCGTTACCGGGCGCGCCGCGGGCCTGGCTACCGCCCGGGTATCCTTCGACGGTATTGTCGAGCAGGCTGTTTGCGTTGTTGACGTATCGGGGCGTACCGGCGATGCCTTCGCCCTTGGCGCCATTGGTGTTGACCGTGGCGAGCGTTTCATAGTCGGAGCTGGCGCCGCCGCCGCCACCGAGCGAACGCGCACCGCCGCCGCGGAAACCGGCGCCGGCGGCGCTGACGGTATTGCCACCGAAGTTGAGAGTGCTGACAGAGCGCAGGACGACGACGCCCCCCGCGGTACCGTCCCAGGCCGGGGCTGTGATGTTACCCGATAGCGTCAGGTTGAGGTACAGGGGGACGCGGATGACCTGGAACCGGTATTGGCCGTTGGTGCCGTAGTTCGAATTGGTATAGCTGTTGACCAGGTTGGCGGCCACGGTGAGGGTACCGCCGCTGCCGGGAAATATGGTACTGTTTGCCTTGGCGAACTCCATCGTGCCGGCCACCTTGGTCTGATAACCGCTACCGGTGCCCCCGTTGCTGCCATAGTTGTTGGTATTGCTGTTCTTGATCGTGGCGCCCTGCATCTGGATCACCAGCACCAGGTCGCCCGGGTTGATGGTGTCGCCGCCGTAGTCGGCGGGGCCGAGCGTGATGTTCTTTTGCCCGGAAGCTGCCGAGGCCGTAGCCGGATAATACGTATTCGGGTTGCTGCTGATGGTGGTGGTTCCGGGGATGGGACACACCTGGGCGCCGGCCTGCGTGGACGACAGCAACAGTAGCAACAACACGGATAAGGATAGACTAAGCCTCAACAAGGGTTTCATGGACGGGATTTTGGCAACAGGGGCAACACAGGGTTGACAGCGCCATACGGGGATGTAGGCACTGCACGAAACAAAAGAGGTAAGCTAGACCCGAACCAACAGGGGATCCGGTCTACACAGGAAAAAATGGAAAAACCACGGAATGGGGAACGCCCGTAAAGGAGGGCTGAGGACACGACCCCGCAGGGTGTGATGGATAAGAGGTAAGCGTTTCATAATACTGGATATTGGAGATAACAGCCTGCAAAATACGACAAGAAATGAAACTATGCGTTAACACACTGTTAAACGAAAAAGGGCCGACCCAGTCGGGTCGGCCCTTTCCTCAGTATGATTAATGGACTATACCGTCTTGGCCTTGGCCGGCGTCACCGCGGCGGGGTGCGCCTGGTGCTCTGCCAGCCCGCGTTTGCGGTCCAGGTCGACCAGTACGGGGGCGGCCACGAAGATCGACGAATAGGTACCGGTGATGACCCCGATCAGCATCGCGAATGCGAAGCCGCGTGTCGATTCCCCACCGAAGATAAACAGGATGAGGATCGTCAGGAACACCGTGAGGGACGTCATGATGGTCCGGCTCAAGGTATCGTTGATGGCCTTGTTGATGATGCTTTCCTTGGAGGCGCCGATCATCAACCGGCTGTCTTCGCGGATACGGTCGAACACGATCACGGTGTCGTTCATCGAGTACCCGATCACCGTAAGGAGGGCCGCGATGAAGTGCTGGCCGATTTCGAGCGGGAAGGGAACGATGTCCTGGAAGAGCGAGAAGACGATTAGCGTGATACAGACGTCGTGCAGCAGCGCGATGATCGTACCCAGCGAGTACCTCCAGTCGCGGAACCGGATGAAGATATACAGGAAGATGATCAGCAGCCCGAAGATGACGGCCTTGATGGCGCCCTTCTGCAGGTCCGAGGAAATCGTCGGAAGCACCGTCTGGCTTTGTTGCTTGTCGAGCTTGTCGAACTGTTCGTACGTGCGGCCTTCGGGGAGGAAGGGCTGCAAGGCGTGGAACATCTTGTGCTCGACCACGGAGTCGATATTGTTACCGGACTCCTTAATCATATAGTCCGTAATGATATCCAGGTGACGGGAGTCGCCTACGGTCTTGACCTCGGGTTCGGATCCGAATTCCGTGGCCACCGCCTTGGTTACGTCGGTAGAGGACGTCGCCTTCGGGAACTGAACGGTGTAGCTCCGGCCCCCCTGGAATTCGACGCCTTTCTTAAAGCCCTTGACGAACACCGCGTAACCGGTCAGCAGCAGCACCACCACCGAGATGGCGTAGGCGACTTTGCGGTATTCGATGAACTTGAAGGAAGCGTGCTTGAATATCCGGGTGGATATCTTGGTCATGTAGTTGAAATGGCGCTGGCGGTTCGTCCAGGTGTCGGTGACCAGGCGGGATACCAGGATACCGCAGAACAGCGACAGGAGGATACCGATGATCTGGGTGGTGGCGAAACCCTTGACCGGACCGAGGCCGAAATACAACAGGATACAGGCGGTAAGCAGGGTGGTTACGTGGGCGTCGAGCACGGGTGGCATCGACCGGCGGTAACCTTCCTGTACAGCGGTGGTATAGTTCTTCCCTTTGGCGAGCTCTTCCTTGATACGCTCGAAGATGATAACGTTCGTATCCACCGCCATACCGACGGTCAGAACCAGACCGGCGATACCCGGGGCCGTCAGGGACGCGTGCAGGGAGGTCAGAACGCCTACGGTAAAGAGCAGGTTTAGGATCAAGGCGATATTGGCAACCCAGCCGCCGGTGTTGTAATACACCAGCATCAGGACGAAGATCACGATAAAGGACAAGGCGAAGGCCTTAAAACCACCGGCGATCGCTTCGGCGCCTAGGGTGGGGCCGACTTCGACGACGGCGATGATCCGGGCGGGAGCGGCCAGCTTACCGGCCTTGAGGATGGACGAAAGGTCCTGCGCCTCTTCCGGGGTGAAGTTACCGGTGATCTGGGAGTTGCCCCCGGATATCGGCCCGATGACGTTCGGAGCGGAGTAGATAAAGCCGTCCAGGGCGATCGCGATGGCGTGATCCACGTTATCGGTGGTCATCTTTTCCCAGAGGTGGGCGCCGATGTTGTCCATCTGCATGCTCACGATTACCTGGCCGGTCTGCTGATCGACGTCCTGGCGGGCGTCGGTGACGTGCTCGCCATCCAGTTCGGGTTTGTCGGTACCGGGCCTCAGCTTGATCGCGTATACCTCGATCAGGTCCGTACCGTTACGAGACTTGGACGGTTTGGCGCCGTACATGAAGCGCAGGTTTCCCGGGAGCACCGACCGGGCGGTAGGGGAGTTGACGTAGTCGGAAAAGGTAGCGGTGTCGGCGGCGCGGACAAAACCGACGGTCGCCTTCGAAGAAGGGCCTCCGGTGGCCGGCTGGTTGGACAACAACGCAAAAAACGGGTTGGCCGTGCGGGCGCCAAAGGGTACCGCGCTGGTATCGGCCTTGGTGGTGTCCGCGTGGGTGGTGTCGGACAGGGGCTTGCCAGCCACGTAATCCTTCATTTTGGCATCCAGCGGCTGGAGGTATTGCGTGTAAAAGGCCTGGTCCTGGGAGGCCGTGTAGGTTTCCCAGAATTCGAGCTTTGCCGTAGCCTGGAGGAGCTTTTTTACGCGGTCCTTGTCCTCGACGCCAGGCAGCTCGACGGTAATATCGCCCTTGGTCTTATCGGGCATGATATTCGGCTGTGCGACGCCGAACTGGTCGATACGCGTGGTGATGACCTCGTTGGTCCGGTCGATGGCCTGGTTGGCTTCGTCCCGGATCGCGGAGATGACCTGGTCGTCGCTGTCGGTTACCTTGATCTTATGCTGACCGACGCCGGCAAAAAGACCGGCCAGTTTCCCGTTGGGGTTTACTTCCTTATATGCTTGCTGGAAAAGGTTGATGAAGTCCGCGTTCCCATTGGCCCTGCGCTTGACCGCGAGGTTCAGCGCCTGGTTCAGCAGGCTGTCTTTCGGGTTGTTGCTCATCGAGCGGATCAGGCCGTCCAGACCCACTTCGAGGGTCACGCTCATACCCCCCTTGAGGTCGAGACCCAGGCTGAGCTGCTGTTCCTTGGCTTTCAGGTACGATACCTTATAAAAGCCGAAGTTGCCGATGATCTGGTCCTGGGTACTGTCCCGCAGCTTGTGGTAGCGGGCGTTGTATACGGAGTCCTTGGTTTCTGCGCTCGCATCAGGGTACACGGCCTTTACGTAACGTTGGGCCTTGGCTTTGAGCTCTTTTTCGTGGTTGTTGACAATCCAGGTGAAGCTTAGCTGATAGAGGGAAACGACAATAAGTGCAATGGTGAAGAACCACACCAAACCTTTCAGTTGCATACTTTTTCTGGGTTTACGCGGAAATGTTTTAGGTCGGCGAAACTACAGGAAAAAGTCGATAATCCTTAAAAAAGCTGGCATTACAGGCCAAAAACCACCTATTTTTGACCCATCCTATGATAAATTTTCGTATACGTTCCGGGCTGGCGATTGCCCTTTTGGGGATGACCCTCGGCTCAAGGGCGCAACAAACCCAACGGCCGGAGGAAAGCTCCCTGCTGGCAAACCTGTTGGCCCATAATCCGGCCTATTTCGATACCCTGCTCCAAAACCGGGATTCCCTGGGGATACAGATCATTTATACCCAAATCGACCGGAACCGGGATAATACCCCCACTTTCAAGGACTACTATTACAACCTGGACACCAGCCGGTATTTCTACCCGGCGTCGAGCGTCAAGCTGCCCGTCGCCTTGCTGGCCCTGGAGCGGCTCCATGAATTACAGGGGATCGACCGGACCACCACGATGCTGACCGACGCGGGGTACGACGGCGAAACCATGGCCTTGAACGACCCCGCCAGCCCCGATGGCCGGCCGAGTGTCGGCCAGTATATCAAGGAAATCTTCCTCACGAGCGACAACGATGCCTTTAACCGCCTGTACGAATGGCTGGGCCCGGATTATATCAACCGCCGCCTGTGGGCCATGGGCTACCGGGACGTCCAGATCCGGCACCGGCTCGATATCTTCCTGCGGGAGGACCAGAACCGGCGGGCGAACCCCGTGCGGTTTACCGATTACGTCGGGAGGACCCTCCAGCAATGGCCGCTCCGAACGGATAGCACGGCCTATCCAGGAAGGGCCGACGTAATAGACGGCGTCGATTTCAGCAAGAAAAACCGGGTAACCCTGCTGGACCTCCATCGCCTCCTGAAAAGCGCGCTTTTCCCTGCTTCGGTCCCAAAGGAACAAAGGTTCGACCTGGGGTCCGACGACTACCGCTTCCTGTACCGGTCGATGTCCGAGCTGCCCGGCCAGACGCGCTGGCCCGCCTATGATTCCGCGGATGTGTGGGATGCGTATGTCAAATTCCTGCTTTTTGGGAACCAAAAGGGTAGCCTGCCGTCCTCGATACGCGTATTCAATAAGATAGGTCAGGCGTACGGGTTCCTCCTGGACGTCGCCTATATCGTCGACCTGGATAAAGGCGTCGAGTTCATGCTGAGCGCGGTGATCCGGTGCAACCCGGACCGCAAGCTGGGGGACGAGCACTATACGTATACAACCCTGGGGTTTCCGTTCCTCCAGCACCTGGGGGAGACCGTGTACCGGTACGAGCTGGGGAGGAAAAAAACGGTAAGGCCCGACCTGTCGATTTTTCGCTGTGTCTATGATAAATAATAATTTGCAGACGCAAAGCCAACAAAAGAAGGCTCCGTTCGTTAATTTAAATGGTAGTAAGTCAAAGAACCCGTATGCGTAGAATCAGCGCTTTTGTCCTGACGTCGATTATCCTGTTGAGCACCTCCTGTCTCAAGACGAAGTCGAACAGCAATACCAACAATCCGGCCAGCATCGCTTTTGTCAATGTCGCGCCCGGCGCGCCCCCTTTCCAGGTATCGGTAGACGATGCCAAGGTGGGGACCCAGGCGGACTTCCCTTACGGCAACTACCCGATGAACGCGGACTCGAGCATAAAATACCTGCAGGAATTCGCGGGTATCCATTCCGTGGCTTTTATCGACGATACCACTACGAGTAGCAATAATATCCTCGTCAGCGGCCAGACGCAGTTCAGCAAGGGCTTCAAATACACGATTTATCTCTACGACACCGTCAATGCCAACGGCCTGAACGCGGTACAGCTCCAGGATACGTATGACTCGATCCCGTACAACCAGTGCCTGTTCCGGTTCCTGAACTTCAGCCCCAACTCCCCTCCGTTGAGCGTCATCGCCCACTACCCGGACGATACGCTGGTGACGATCCTGAACAACCAGTCCTATGTCGGGAGCGCTTCCTATTCGACCGCGTCGCTGTCCCAATACATCACCATCCCGCCGGCGGGCTATGGGGGGGCGACAAAACCTTACGTCATCACACTTTCCCAGTACAACGGTTTCAATACAACACCGGGTCCGCCTGTCGTCGACAGCTTTTCCATGGCGCTGGCGCCGAACCATGCCTATACGCTCGTCATCACCGGGCTCATAGGGGACTCGACCGACAGCAAGGGATACCAGCACTTCCTCATCCACATGAACTAGCGCTACCGCCCGTTAGCCTTATTTTTGTGCGCAAACGTACGCCCCTGGCGGTATTTTCTTCGTACATTCGCGCACTAAAAAAGACCAACGAAATGCAACTTTCTTCCCGCCTTCAGAAGTTCAACGAACCGGAAACATTGAAGATGGCCAAGCTGGGCCGGGAGCTAAGGGCAAAGGGAATCGACGTGATCGACCTGAGCCTGGGCGAACCCGACTTCGACACGCCCACGCACGTTAAAGATGCAGCCATCAAAGCCATCCACGACAACTGGAGCCACTACACACCGGTAGCCGGCTTCCTCGACCTGCGCGAAGCGGTTTGTGTGAAATTCAAACGGGACAACAACCTCGACTACGCTCCTGAAAATATCGTGGTCTCCACGGGCGCCAAGCAAAGCCTCGCCAACGCCATCCTCGCCCTTGTGGACGTGGGTGACGAGGTTATCATACCCACACCCTACTGGGTGACCTATTCCGAGCTGGTGAAGATCGCCGACGGCAAAGTCGTCGAGATCCACACGACGCTGGAACAGCAGTTTAAGATCACCCCCGCGCAGTTGGAAGCCGCGATCACGCCCCGCACGAAGGCGTTCCTGTTTTCCTCCCCCTGCAACCCTTCCGGCGCCGTATACAGCAAGGAAGAACTGGCGGGTCTGGCGGAAGTCTTCCGCAAGCACCCGGATGTTGCCATCATCTCCGACGAGATATACGAATACATCAACTTCGTGGGCAAGAACGAGAGCATCGCTCAGTTCACCGACCTGAAGGACCGCATCATCATCGTCAACGGCTTGTCCAAAGGTTTTGCGATGACCGGCTGGCGTTTGGGCTTCACCGCCTCCAATGTGACGATCGCCAAGGGCATGGAAAAGCTCCAGGGCCAGATCACCAGCGGTACGTCTTCCATCACCCAAAAGGCCGCCATAGCAGCCCTCACCGGTGACCTGAAACCTTCGCACGACATGGTGGCCGAGTTCACCCGCCGTCGTACCCGCGTGCTGGAGCTGGTAAAAGAGATCCCCGGCATCAAGTGTTTCGAGCCGCAGGGCGCTTTCTACATCTTCCCCGACGTTTCTTCCTACTTCGGCAAGACCGACGGGCAGACGACGATCGCGAACGCCTCCGATTTCTGTATGTACCTCCTCAACACGGCCCACGTCTCTTCCGTAATGGGCGACGCGTTCGGGGAACCGAAGTGCGTCCGTTTTTCCTTTGCCAACAGCCTCCCGAACATTGAGAAGGCCTGGGCGAGGATCAAGGAAGCGCTCGCCAAGCTGAAATGAGTGACAAGCTCGATATGTTTTTCAACCGCCTGACCAAGGTGCATAAGCACCTCGGCAAACAGGCGAAGCGACAGGGAATTTCGTGCTATCGGGTCTATGACCACGATCTGCCGGAATTCCCTTTCTGCATTGAATTCTATGGCCCTCGCCTTTACCTTGCCGAGTACCGGCGGCGGCACGGCATGGACGAAGCGGAGCACGACGCCTGGCTATACGAATGTCTGCCGGTGATCAGCACCGTGCTGGGCGTATCTGCAGACGATATCTACTGGCGGCAACGCGAGCGCAAAGCGGGTCGTCAGGGGCAATATACCCGGCAAGGAGAGGAAGGCGAGTTTTTCGAGGTCGGAGAAAACGGCCTGTCTTTTCTCGTGAACCTCACGGACTACCTCGACACCGGTCTGTTCCTGGACCACAGGGTCACCCGCGCGCGCGTCAGGGAGGAATCCAAAGACAAGGACGTGCTCAACCTGTTTGCCTACACCGGTTCGTTCTCGGTATACGCCGCGGCGGGCGCCGCCAAAAGCGTGACAACCGTGGACCTGTCGAAGACCTACCTGGCCTGGGCGGAACGCAACATGGCGTTGAATGGCCTGCCTCCGGGCGACATGGTACACGCCGACGTCAAGCAATACCTGCAAACGCTGCGCCCGGAGTCGTTCGACCTGGTCGTCATGGACCCGCCCACGTTCAGCAACAGTAAACGGATGAAGGACGATTTCCTGGACATCCAGCGCGACCATGTTACGCTCCTGAACCAGGCGCTGCAAGCGCTGCGCCCCGGCGGATCAGTATACTTCTCTACCAACTTCACGAAATTCGTCCTCGACGCCGGGGCGATCGATACCACGGATATAAAGGATATTACGCGCGCTACAACGCCCTTCGACTTCGAGGGACGGCTCAGGCGGTGGTGCTACCTGCTTCGGAAATGAGCCGCTCGTGCACCGCCAGCACCTGGGGTAGCAATGGCCGCAGATCGTCATTGACGATCACGATGTCGCACAACCGCATTTTGATGCGTTCCTGGATCTGGTTGCGCATGCGCTCCCTGACCGCTTCGGCGTCGACGTGGTCCCGGTCCATGACGCGTTTGATGCGCAGGGCCGTTGGGGCGCTGACGCCGATGATGCGGTCGAACTGCCCCTGCATACCCGCCTCGAAGATCAGCGAAGACTCCCGGATGGCGAAAGGACCCGTCTGGCGGGCGATCCATGCATCCCCATCCCGGATGGTGGCGGGGTGGACGAGGGCATTGAGCCGGGTAAGTTGTGCTTTGTCTTTGAACACGATGGAAGCCAGGTAGGATCGGTCGAGCTGGCCGCCGGCGTATGCCCTGTCGCCAAAAGCTTCGCGGATGCCGGCCATGAGCGCGGGGTCTTCGTTCATCAGCCGGCGCGACGCCAGGTCGGAGGAGTACACGGGAATACCCAATACCTCGAAGGCTTTGGCGACGGTGCTTTTGCCACTGCCGATCCCGCCGGTCAGGCCTACTTTCAGCATGCCTCCAAGGTAGCAAAAAAAAGCCACCCTGGCGGGCGGCTTCCATAACGTAACGGCTTTTTACCGACGCCGGCTTACTTGGTGGGTTCGGCCGCTTTTTGCTGGGCCATCGTCCACTCCATGCTCAGGGCGCTCTTCTCGATCTTGAGGTAGCTGCCCGGGCTGACTTCCAGCTGCATGGTGGCGTTGTCGTCGTTGATTTTGTATATCGTGCCGTGGATGCCTGCGATGGTGACGACCTTATCCCCCTTTTGGAGGTTGCTCATAAAGGCCTTTTGCTTCTTGGCTTTCTGCGACTGCGGGCGGATCATAAAGAAGTAGAAAACCACGAACATGAGGCCCAGATAGATGAGCAGAACGGAGCTGTTGCCGCCGCCACCCGGCGCTCCCATCAGAAAAAGAGAATGATGCATTGTGAATTATTGAATGTTTGAGTTTAATTTTTTTTGACCACCATCCCGGTCAGCTTGAGCTGTGGGAAGGACGGGTTGGCATTGGACGTGACCGTAATGACCTTATAGGCTGGGCCCATCCGGCCTTCGGTATTGAATTCCGCCTTTATCGACGCCATGGCCCCCGGAGGAATCGGTTCCCTGGGCCAGGTAGGCTTGGTGCATCCGCAGCTCGCACGGGCGTCCGTGATGATCAGCGGGTGGGTCCCGGTGTTCCGGAACCGGAACGAGAAGTCGACCTTCTCCCCTTCATTCGCCTTCCCGAAGTCATAGGCGGAGTCCAGGATCTGTACGGTGGTCGAGTCATGGACGAGGTTCCCCGCGCTCCCGCTTTGGCCACATCCGAAGCAGGAGAAGGCGATCAGGCCCACGATGGAATAAAACACGACTTTCTGCATAAACGCGAAGTTATTGACTTTTGTGCGAGGTTTTGTGGAAGCGGCCCGCCGTCAGGAGCTCCTTGTGGATGTTGTCGAGGATACCGTTGACGAACTGTCCGCTCTGCGCGGTACTGTACTCCTTGGCCAGGTCGATGTACTCGTTGATCGTCACCTTTGTGGGAATGGTGTCGAAAAACAGGAACTCCGCGGTACCCATCTTCATCAGGATCATGTCGAGGATGGCGATCCGCTCGGCGTCCCAGTTCTGGAGCCGGGGGGTGATCAGCTCCGTGAGCTGCGTCTCCTTGTCCAGTACCGTCTCGAGCAGCTCCCGCGCAAACTGGCCTTTTTCCTTCCCCAGGAACTCCTGGAAGTTGTACGATTTAGGCTTTTGCAAAAAACCAAGCATCAGCAGGTTCATCATCTCCGCGTCGTCGTCCCAGTGCACGAACTGTTCTTCCAGGTGCGACACGAAGTCGTCGTCCGGGAGCATCAGGTCGGTAAACACAAACTGCAAGATGTCCTTTTCTCCGTCCTTATCCCGCTCCTGCACCGTTATATATTCCTGGTACAGCGGCGTTTCCGCCAATCTATGGTAAATCTTGCGGATCCAGTCCCCCGATTCGACCAGCTGCGGCTTATCCTTGGCCACCGCCTGTAGGAACGACCCGTGTTCCAGGATCGTCCAGAGCAGCGTGTTCCCCGCGATCTTGGTATTGACGGACAGGTCTTCCGGGCTCGGAAGGTGCTTACCGGCGCGGTGCCGGGCGTCTATTTCCGCATACCGCGCCACCTCCGTCAGGAACCACACGAGGTACACAAACAGCTGCCGCGACTGCTCGAGATGGTTGTCCAGAATCTTTACTTCCTCCCCGGGCTTTGTAGTGTGATCCACCGCTTCTATGGTATAGAGCGTCTGCATCACCTTGACCCTGATATTCCTTCTGCTGATCATGAAGGCGCAAAGGTAGGGGAATCCGGGCATTCCCCGTTCCTCCCGTGCTGACCATTGGGCTGCCGGCGAGCCGAATCCGTCCCGTTCCCTCCCTAAGCGTGTAGGCGCGTACTGAGGGGTGGGGTGCCTCTTTTACCCCGTTTTGCGAAACGTTTCG
>NZ_DATJIY010000221.1:0-7652 GCF_035492835.1 Dinghuibacter sp. | reverse complement strand
GCAAGCAGCTCCTGGCCAACCAGGTGTTCTATAATGGTCCCCTGGTAAACGGCATTCAGGTCTTTTGTGCCGATGATCTCCTTTTGGATGCCCACGAAATAGTTCAACATTCCTGTATCCAGCACCTGAAGCCGGGGTGATTTCTTGTGGTCCGGCTCCAAAGGAAGGGTAGCGCTTGTCTGGGGGAAGACCAGGTGGATCAGCAAGGCCTTTTCCAACGTCCGCAACGCTTCTCCCATTTCCCTGGACCCGTAGTTGGATTTTCCGAAACCCTGATACTTTATCCGCTTACCCGCTTCCGCGTACGAAGCCCTTATGGCATAACGGATCATCTCCACCTGCGTCTGGTTGCCCGCATATTTCTCGACGTCGTCGATATAGGACACGATCAATGACTCATATACCGAACCCAGTGTCGTAAGGTCCTTGCTTTCCGCGTATCGCTGCACCACTTCTGGCATGCCGCCAATCAGCGCGTATTGATGAAAAAGCTGGAGCAGCCGGGTATGCGCAAATGGCGCCATAGGCACCTTCGTCAATTGGTCCAATGCGCCATCCTCTCCCATGGCGGATAAAAATTCGGGAAAAGACACAGGATAGATCGCCATGTATTCCACCCTCCCTACGGGAAAACTGACCTGCCGGTTGAACAAGGTTTCCAGCATGGACCCGGCGGCTATGACCCGGATATCTGGCGCCTCCTCATAAAAGTACCGCAGCATTTTTAGCGCCTCCGGCACCTCTTGGATTTCGTCTATAAACAGGAGCGTGTCTCCACGCTTATCGAGCCGTTGGTTCTTTAGGAAAAACAGGGCTTGAACCAGTGACTCCAGGCTGGTAAATTGCTCGAAGGGCTCCCGGTCGTCGTCCCTCTCGAGGTTGAGGTATATATACTGCCCGAAGCGGGTTGAAAACTGCCGGATGGCCGTTGTCTTACCCACCTGCCTGGCCCCTCTGATTACCAGCGGCTTACGATCCTTTTTGGCCGACCATTCCTCCAACCGGTCGTGAATGCTTCTTTTAAACATAACACAGAGTAAGGGCTTTTTTGACCGATATTTGTCACAAAGTTAGGGCAGTTCTTTTAAAAACTTGACACAAATACAAGGCAATTTTTGCGATTACTTGTAATAAACACAAGGCAATTTTATCCGATCTTTGTTACAAAGTCAGGGCAATTCCATGAAAAAGCACATTATATTCCTTTGTTGCGGCTTAATGGCCGGGCGGATTCTGGCGCAGACGCCGGGTGGCGCGTCCGTGCAAATCCCGGGTACGGCGGGGGACCGCGTCCTTTTACCGACGGGCTGGTATCTAAGCCCCGCCGGAAAGGCGGTGGCGCTCACGAGCGACCTGCCGTTGAATATGGCGGTGGCGCCGGATGGGGTACACCTGGCGGTAACCAATAACGGGAACGGGCGGCAAGGGGTCGACCTGATCGATTTGAAAACGGGGCTGCTCACCGATTCGGTTACGGTGCACGCGTCTTGGCTGGGGCTGGCGTTTGCGCGGCGGAAGCCATGGCTGTGGGTCTCGGGGGGAAATGACGACGTGCTGCTGCGGTACACGCTGACGCGCGACCGGCTGACGGGGCCGGACACGCTGCGGCTGGGGGCGCCCTGGCCCAAGGAAAAGATCAGCCCGACGGGGCTCGCGCTCGACGAGTCCCGGGACCGTCTCTATGTGGTGACGAAGGAGGACGATGCGCTGTACATATGCGATACGCGGGCGATGACCGTTTTGCGACGCGTGGCGTTGTCCGCGGAGGCGTACACCTGTGTGTATAACGCGGCACGGCATGAGTTGTACATCAGCGGCTGGGGCGGGAGCAAGGTATGGATATATTCAACGGTCCGGGACACGCTGTCAGACTCCGTGGCAACGGAGGACCATCCGAACGACATGGTGCTGAGCCGGGACGGGCGGTGGTTGTATGTCGCCAACGCGAACGCCAATTCGGTGAGCGTGGTGGACCTGGCGGCGCGGAAGACGGTCGAGACGCTGCACACGGCCCTGACGCCCGACGCGCCCACCGGGTCGACGACCAACAGCGTGGCGTTGGGTCCGGGGGACAAAACATTGTACATCGCCAACGCGGACAACAACTACCTGGCGGTATTCGACGTGTCGACACCGGGGAGCAGCCGGTCGGCGGGGTTTATCCCGGTCGGCTGGTACCCCACCTGTGTGCGGACCTGGCGCGGAGGGCTGCTGGTGGCCGATGGCAAGGGATTGGCGTCGCCTGCCAACCCGGATGCGGAAGGGCCGTACGGACACGTAGGCGCGTACAAGACCTCTCATCACGGGGACCAGTATATCGGGAGCATGTTACACGGTGCGGTGTCGATGATCCCGGTCCCTTCGCCGGCCTCGCTTACGGCGTATACCCGGCAGGTATACGCCAATACGCCGCTGCCTTCCGCCCCGGCCGGCGCCATCCCGCCCATACGACACGTGTTTTATATCCTCAAGGAAAACCGCACCTACGACCAGGTCCTGGGCGACATGCGGCAAGGCAACGGCGATAGCAGCCTGTGTATCTTCGGCGAGCGCGTGACGCCCAATGCGCACGCACTATCCGGTGAGTTTGTCCTGCTCGACAATTTCTATGTCAATGCCGAGGTCAGCGCCGACGGGCACAACTGGTCGATGGCGGGGTACGCCACCGACTTCGTGGAAAAGAACTGGCCCTCCAACTACGCCGGCAGGGGCGGCAACTACGACTTCGACGGTAGCCGGCCGATCGCCAACCCCACCAAAGGATTCATCTGGGACTACTGCGCCCGCGCGGGCGTGAGCTTTCGCAACTATGGGGAATTCGAGGACAACGGGCCCCCTACCCTGCCCGTCCTGCGCGACCCGGCCCACTATTGCCGCGCCTATCCCGGCTGGAACCTCGATATCCAGGACGTCTATCGCGACAGCGTCTTCGAGCGCGACTTCGACTCGCTGGCGGCGATGGGCGCCGTGCCCCGTTTTTCTACGATCTATCTGCCCAACGACCATACGAGCGGGCTTTCCCGCGGCGCTTACACACCCATCGCCCACATCGCCGACAACGACCTGGCGCTGGGCCGGATCGTGGATCATATTTCGCACAGCCCGCTATGGGCGTCATCGGCGATCTTCGTGCTCGAAGACGACGCCCAGGACGGCCCCGACCACGTCGACGCGCACCGTTCCGTGGCTTATGTCATCAGTCCCTACGTGCGTCGCCACGCCGTCAACCACACGCTCTATTCCACCGCGGCGATGTTGCGGACGATGGAGCTGATTTTGGGGCTGCCGCCGATGTCGCAATACGACGCGGCGGCGGCGCCGATGTTCGATTGTTTTACGGCCACCGCCGATACGACACCGTATGTGTTCCGGCCGGCGTTGGTGGATATCAATGCGCGGAATAAGGCGGCGGCGCCGGTCACGTTCGACTTTTCCAAACCCGACGCGGCGCCGGACCGCGCGCTCAACGAAGCCATCTGGCAGTCCGTCAGGGGGACGGCGATGCCGGCGCCAAAACGCAGCGCTTTCGTGCTGGTCGCCCGGAGCGACGACGATTAGGGCCCCGTCCGTTCCCGGGCCGCCTGGTGTCCGGAATCGATACAAAGCCCGGACCCACTTACATATAAGTCTTTATTTTTCAATAGGTACGGACTTGGCGAAGTTTGTGCGGCCATACCCGCATGCTGCGCAACTATATAAAAACCGCCTTCCGGAATTTCCGGAAACAGAAAATCTTCTCGGCGCTCAACTTGTTGGGTCTGACGGTCGGACTGGCTACCGTGCTGCTGATTACGCTATACGTCGTAAACGAATTCAACTACGACCGGTACAACGTCAATGCCGACCGCCTCTACCGGGTAAACCCACACTTCCGGATCTCGGGCGAAGACCTGCGCGAAAAGATCGTGCCCGCCGACCTGGGGCCGGCGATGAAGCGGGATTACCCCGTGGTGGAAAATTTTGTCCGGTTCAGCAATGTCGGCGCTTCCCGCGTCCGCAAAGGGAACGCCTTCATCACGGAGCAACGGACGTGCTGGGCGGACTCGAGCCTTTTCCAGGTGTTTTCCCTGCCCCTCCTGGCGGGCGATCCTCAGACCGCCCTTACACAACCGCACACCGTCGTCATTTCGGAAGCCATGGCCCAACGCCAGTTCGGGGCGCTGCAGCCTTCGGCCATCGTGGGCAGGACCCTGGCGATCGACGACACGACACAATGGAAGATCACCGGGGTGATGGCGGACATGCCCGCGCTCTCGCACGTCCACTACGACCTCATACGGTCGCTGTGCACCGACCAGCAGTCCAGGGAAGTCAACTGGATCAATAACGACTGGGAGACCTACCTGCTGGTACGGCCGGGTACGACCGAAGCGGTGCTGGACCGCGACCTGGCGGCAGCCACCCAAAAATACTCGGAGCCGACCATCCGCAAGGTGCTCGGCACGAACTTCGACGAGATGGCAAAAAAGGGGGACTTCTACCGGTATGAGACCATTCCCCTGACCCGTATCCACCTGTATTCGGACCTGCCCAAGGAAACCGAGCCCGGGGGAAGCATCGTCTATGTCCGGATGTTCATGATCATCGCGATCTTTATCCTGCTGCTCGCCTGCGTCAACTTTATGAACCTGTCCACCGCCCGCTCCGCCGGACGCAGCCGGGAAGTGGGTGTGCGGAAGGTGCTGGGGTCCCGCCGCGGCAATCTGGTCGCCCAATTCCTGGTCGAGTCTATCCTCTACAGCTTTGGCGCCATGGTGCTGGCGTTTATGCTGGCGTTGCTGCTCCTGCCTTTTTTCAGCCGGCTGTCCGGGCAGCGGTTGACAACAGCCACCCTGCCCTGGTATTGGCTGGCTCCCGCCGCGGGCGCGGGCGTGCTCGTCGTGGGGCTGCTGGCGGGCAGCTATCCCGCGTTTTTCCTGTCGCGCTTTCAGCCGATACAGGTATTAAAGGGCAAGCTATCCACGGGATTTAAGGGGAGCTGGCTCCGGAATGTCCTGGTCGTTTTCCAGTTCACGACGGCCGTATCGCTGGTTGTCGGCTCGATCGTGATATACAGCCAGCTCAACTTCATCCGCAACCAACGCCTGGGGTATGACCGCTCACAGGTCTTGCTGATCCAGCATACGGGGAACATGGGCGAGCACCTACGCGCGTTCGAGGACGCGTTGTCGCAATTGCCGGGTGTCCGCGCCGTCACCACGGCCAACTCCTTTCCGACCACCAATCTCTCGACCGCGGATATGTGGTTTTCCGACGCGGCCAAGACACGGTCATACGGGCCGGAGGAGTGGGACATCGAGTCCGGCTATACCCGGTTCATGGGGATGACCATGGCGAACGGACGCGGTTTCCGACCGGATATGCCTTCCGACACCCAGGGTATCCTGATCAACCAGACGATGGCCCGGCTGATGGGGATATCCAATCCCGCCGGCCAAAACCTATACCGCCAGGAGGACCAGGGCAAGCTGGTCACCTACCACATCCTGGGTATTGTAAAGGATTTCCATTCCGTCACGCTCCACGAGGCGACGCCCCCCTTGATCCTGATGCTGGGCCGGTTCAGGGATATCACCGGCGTACGGTTGAACACCGACCATATTGCCGCCACGGTCGACCAGGTACGCAAGGTATATGCCCGATACGCGGGCGCCGCGGCGTTCGACTATTCGTTCATGGATGATGACTTCAACAAGCTCTATGCGTCCGATGCCCGCGTCGGCCAGGTCATCTCCACCTTTACCGCGCTGGCCCTGCTGGTTGCCTGTCTCGGTCTCTTTGGCCTGGTCACCTTCGCCGCTGAACAGCGGAACAAGGAAATGAGCATCCGTAAAGTCCTCGGGGCCCGCGTCCGCGATATCATCGCGCTGCTGGCCCGTGACTTCGTGGCGCTGATCCTGGTGTCGCTGGTCATCGCGTTTCCCCTGGCGTGGTATGGGATGCACCGCTGGTTACAGAGCTTCGCGTATCGCGTGAACATCGGTTTTTCGACGTTCCTTTTTGCGACGCTCGCGATCCTGGCGGCGATTGCGCTGACCATCGCCTGGCAGGCGGTCCGTTCGGCTACCTCGCGGCCGGTCGACGCGCTGAAGTCGGAGTAGGTTTTAGCGTGCCTATAAGCACCGGAGGGGAGGCGGCCTCGAGGTCTGCCGCTGTTTTGATGGCTATCAAAGCGGCGGCAGACCTCGAGGCCACCTCCCCTCCTGCACTTAGGCATGCCGTAGGCGCCCCGTGGGCACGTCTTTAGCCGTCCATACGCACGATCCGGGGGCGGAACGCGCCGACGACGTCGACCAGGGACGTCTGCGCTCGCATGACCGACTCGATGTCCTTGTAGGCGTGAGGAGCTTCGTCGAGACCGCCGCCGATCAGGCGGACGTTGTGGCGGTCGAGTTCCTCGCGGAGGGCGTGATGCGAGATGCCCGCGTTGGCGGCGGAGCGGCTCAGCTTGCGGCCGGCGCCGTGGGAAGCGGAGTCCAGCGATGCCGTGTTTCCGCGGCCTTTCACGATAAAACCCGGGGCGGTCATCGAACCGGGGATGATCCCGAGGACGTCGCGGCCGGCGGGCGTCGCGCCCTTGCGATGGACGATCAGACCGCGGCCGTTGTGGGTTTCCCGCCAGGCGAAGTTGTGGTGGTTCTGGACGGTGCGGATCGGGAGACGGCCGAGGGCCGTGGCGATCTTTACGTGGATCACGTCGTGACAGGCGCTCGCGTAGTCACCGGCGAGGTTCATCGCGGTCCAGTATTCCATGCCTTCCATTTCATCGAGCGTCAGCCATGCCAGGTGCGTCGCTTCCTGGGGGAGCCGGCGTTTGGACCGGGCGACCCGGGTGTAGTGGTTGGCGATGTTCGCGCCAAGCCCCCTCGAACCGGAGTGGCTTAACAGACCCACGTAGTGGCCGGGCGCCAGACCCAGCACCGGGTCGTGTTCCGTAATGGCCACCTCGCCGAATTCCACGAAGTGGTTTCCGCCGCCGCTGGTACCCAGTTGTTTCCAGGCGCGGCCGTGGAGCGACCGGAGCAGTGTGGTGTCGTGGAAGGTGTCCCGGTCCATCACGGGATGGTCCATCGATTCCCTGAACTGGCCGCCGCTCCCGAACAGTGTCGCCGCCTCGAGCTCCCTGGTAAATAAGGATTCCTTACGGTAAAGCTCGGTGGCCGGGATGTCAAAAACGCTCAGACACATCCTGCAGCCGATGTCCACGCCCACCCCATACGGGATGACCGCGTTCTCGGTGGCCAATACGCCCCCGATGGGGAGGCCATAGCCGGAGTGCGCGTCGGGCATGAGCGCGCCCGCGACCGCAACCGGCAGTTTTGCCGCCAGGTACATCTGCTGCATCGCGCCTTCCTCGATCTGGCCCCTTCCAAAGATGGAAAAGGCGACCCCGTCGCGGTTCAGCGAGTACTCGACGCTTTCGTCCCGTTCCGGAAGAAAAGCGCGCGCCACCTTGCCCAGCACGGGGTCGTCGATGAAGTCCTTCGGCTGCACCATGATGTCCTTGAGGACCGCCAGGGCCTCTTCGAGCGAATGCCGTTTATAATACTGTTCCATCACCCCTATGGCCACGCTGACCACGGGGGTTTGGGGATAACCGATCTTTCTCAGGTCCTTTCCCCGGATTTGTAATTTTGCCATGATTCTTCCAT
>NZ_DATJIY010000220.1:0-25274 GCF_035492835.1 Dinghuibacter sp. | reverse complement strand
TGCTGGGCCCAGCAAAGCGGCAGAAAAACTGCTCAAGGGGGCCTCACTTCTCCTTTCGCCGGCAACCCGCGGGGCGCGATGGCGTAGGGCGGGGCGCGATGGCGGGGCGCGGTGGCGCGGGGCGGGGGCGGGCATGGCCGGGCCGCGGCGGATGGGCCGCTTTGCGGCGCTATTCGGCCGGTAGCATTATGGCGGTGAAGCTTTGCGACTCGGGAGTCATAGCTTTTGCAGCGGCTTGGATCTGCGGGCCGGTCAGGGACGATACGCGGGACAGGTAGTCCACGTAGGAAGACGGCGTCGCATCGAGCAAATAGATGGCGTGTAGCGCTTCCTGCCAGTAGGCGTTCTCCTTGGCGTCGGTGGTGTACTTCTCCTGCCATTGCGCCTTTACCTTGGCAAGGTCCTCGGCCGTGGGGCCGGCGGCCTTGATCTTGTCGAGCTCCTCGCGGAACGCGGTCAGCAGGGTGTCGACCTTGTCGGGGTTACAGGGGAGCTGGAGCACCAGCGAAGAATTGGCATAGGGATATTTATTGACGTCGGCGAAAGTGCCGCCGGAATAGATCCCGCCGATCTTTTCCCGGAGGCGGTCGATGATCCGGATGTTGAGCACTTCGGAGAGACCGTCAAAGGCGAGGTCGGCCGACTCGCTGTAGGGAGCCTGGGCGTTATAGAATTTAAGGATGAGCGCCTTTTTATCCTTACCCAGGTGTACCGTCAGGGCAGCGCCCTTTTCCAGCGGACGGACCCCGTTGTCTTTGAAACCCGGCGCCTTGCTCCCGGCGGGAAGACCGCCCAGGTATTCGTCCAGGAGGGGTTTTATCTTTTCGACGTCGAAGCTGCCCACCAGCGTAAAGGTGAAGCCATCGCCGGAGCCGAATTGCTCCTTGTATATCTGCAGGATGCGGTCGACGTCCAGGTCCTTGAAGAAAGAAGGATGGGGCACCAGGATGGGCGCCAGGATGTTCCCCTGGTAGATCGTCTTTTGGAGCGTATCCAGGAAGGCGGCCTGGGGATTGGCCATGATGTTCTGCAGGGCAGTCATATTCCGGGTCCGGAAGGTATTGTACAACCCGGTGTCCTTGCGTGGTTGTGTGCAATAGAGATAGACCATCTGGAGCATGGTTTCCAGGTCCTTCACACTGCTGTTGCCCTTGATGGAGGCGCTGAGCTCGCCTAGCGAGACCGCCACATTCGCGGTCTTACCCGCGTTGGCCTTCCTCAGATCGGTCGGTGAAAAGTCGCCGATACCCATCGCCGCAACCACCGCCGTGGCGTACTGGGTGTTATAACGGTCGGCTGCGCCGTAGCCATTCGATCCCCCCTTGCGGAATCCGTCGAGCAGGATCTCGTCGTTCTTGAAATCCGTAGGCTTCAGGACCACCTTCACACCGGAGGCATATACCAGCTCAGTCGTCCCCAAAGACGCATTTTTTGTTTCCTTCACCGGCTTGGCGGGGACCGGTTTTTTGGCGATCAAGTCGGAAGAAACGGCCTTTTCGGTATACGGCTGCACCGGGATGGACGCGGCTTTTTCGGCCGACGCCAGCAGGCTTTCGCCGGTGGGTAGCGTGAGGTTCCCGTTTTCCGGGCCCTGAAGGATGGTCACATAGTTCGGGTGGTCTTTGGTCACGTTGATGAGGGCGCCGACCTCGGCCGCGGTGATCCCGGGCAACAGTTCCTGATAATAACGGTATTCGTTCGCGATCCCGGGTATGGGCTCCTTTTCCAGGAAGTTACTGGCGTATTCCTCGACGAAGTCGCCGGATTCGGTCTTGTCCTTTTCATGGAAAGACTGGTCCATGCTGCTCATCATCGACTTCTTGCCCCTGGCGAGCTCCGCGTCGGTAAAGCCGTACTGGCGGACGCGATCGATTTCCTCGATGAGCGCGGTCTGGCTGCGATCGACCCCGTCCTTGCCCACGAGCGCGCTGCCGGTGAAGCCTTCATAGTTGCGGACGATGTCGCTAAAGCCCGCGGAGGCGTTGACAAAGGGCGGGTTTTCCTTTTGCGTGAGCTCCTGCAGCCGCTGCCGGATCATGATCCCGAACAGTTCCTTCATGAGGTCGTGCCGGTAACCCGCCAGCGTCGTCACCGTCTCTTTAGGCAGGAGTGCGTACATGGTCTGCAGGAGGTAGTTGGTCGCTTCCTTGTCCGTGACGACGACGCCGGTCGACGTCGTGCGCACCGGCACGTTTGCGTAGAACCGGGGGCGCTCGCCGGAGGGATTGGTCAGCCCCGCGAAGTGCTTTTTGATGAGCGCTTCCGCTGTGGAGGGGTCTATGTCTCCGACGACGATCACCGCCATCAGGTCGGGACGGTACCAATCATGGTAGAATGCGCGGAGAGTATCGGGGTTAAAGGACTTGATGATCGAGTCCAGGCCGATGGGGAGCCGCTCGGCATATCGGGAACCCTCGAAGATGACCGGGAAGTACTTGTCGCGCATCCGCTGCTGGGCGCCTTTACCCAGCCTGCTTTCTTCCAGGATGACGGGACGTTCCTCGTTTATGTCCTGGGTGGTGTAGGAGACGTTGTGGGCCCAGTCCTCCAGGATCAGGAATCCCGTATCCAGGTTCCCCGGGCGGTCGGTGGGTATGGGGAGGAAATATTCGGTCTCGTCAAAGCTCGTATAGGCATTCAGGTCGGCCCCGAACTGCACGCCTATGCTCTGGAGAAAACTCACGAGGTCGTTCTTCTGGAAGTGTTTGGTGCCGTTGAACGCCATGTGCTCGCAGAAGTGCGCCAGGCCACGCTGGTTCTCGCTCTCCAGGATGGAACCGGCGTTCACGACCAGCCTAAGCTCCACCTTCTTTTCGGGAAGGGCGTTCTTGCGGATATAATAGGTCAGGCCATTGGAAAGGTGGCCGATACGCACGCCCGGGTCCGCGGGCAAAACAGTGTCCAGGCTGACTTGGGCGCGAAGGCCGGCAACGGTCAGCAGCAAGCAGGCCGAAAGGAGTAAGCGTGTTTTTTGCATATCGCAAAATAGGCATTCTGTGGTAATTTTATCCCATGGAAATACCCTCATACCCCCTCATCATCATCGGCGGAGGCCCTATCGGTCTGGCCTGCGCCCTGGAAGCCCAAAGGAAAGGAGTAGATTACTTGATCCTGGAAAAAGGATGCCTGGTCAACAGCCTTTACCATTATCCGTCGGGCATGACTTTCTTTTCCACCTCGGAAAGATTAGAGATCGGGGGCGTGCCTTTTGTCTCCAATAACGTAAAACCCACCCGTCCCGAGGCCCTCGAATACTACCGCCGCGTCGCCCTTTCCCATCGCCTCCATATTCGTCTGTTCGAGGCCGTGGAACGCGTCCAGCCCGGGGGCCGGGGGTATATCCTGACCACCGCCAGGGGGCAGTACGAGGCGGCGAATGTCGTTATAGCCACCGGCTTTTATGACATACCCAACCTGATGGGTATCCCCGGTGAACCGCTCCCCAAAGTGCGGCACTACTACCACGAACCCCACTTTTACGCCCTCCAGCGGGTCGTCGTCGTGGGCGCCGCGAATTCGGCCGTGGACGCCGCCCTGGAGACCTACCGCAAGGGCGCGCAGGTGACCCTCGTCACCCAGGGGCCCGCGATCAGCGAGCGCGTCAAATACTGGGTCAAACCCGACATCGAAAACCGGATCAAGGAAGGCAGCATCCAGGCATTTTTCAACAGCCGCCTCACCGCCATCGAAGAGCGGTCCCTGACCATCCGGACCCCGGACGGCCTGGTCACCATCGACAACGACTACGTCCTGGCGATGACGGGGTACCAACCCAACTTCGCCTTCCTGGAAGGCATGGGTATCCGTCTCAGCCAGGACGCGCTCCGCATCCCTGACTACAACCCGGATACCATGGAAACGAACCTGCCAGGCGTATACCTGGCAGGGGTGGTGTGCGGGGGGATGAATACGCACAAATGGTTTATCGAGAACTCCCGCGTGCACGCGGAAGTGATCCTCGCCAACATCGTTGACGGTGGAGGCGGCCGCGGCCGCTAGTTCGCGACCTCCTCGATCACATGCCCGATCGCCCCGTTGGGCATCTGGATGTGCAGCTTCGCCGCGACCGTGACGGCGATATCGGTCATGTATACCGTCCGGTTGAGGTGACCGGGCTTGACGCCCCAGCCGTACCAGACCAGGGGTATGTGGGCGTCGTATGGATTCCAGACGCCGTGCGTCGTACCCGTCTTGCCGCCATCCATCCAGCCCGGCTGCACGATTACCTGTATATCGCCGCCGCGACGCGGGTTATATCCTTCTTCGACGGCCGTCCGGATGGTCTCCGGCAGGGGCTCGTTGTCCATCCTGTCGAGCGCGAACGCCCTGGCGACGCCCGGTTGCGCCATCAGGTAGCCGACGATCTCGGATTCCACCCTGCGCCGGTCCAGCTTCATCGAATCGAGCAAGGGCTGGTTGATGTACACCTGGTAATTCAGCACCGCACGGATCAGGCGGGGCGTATAGAAGACCTTTTCGATGCGGTCCTCCAGTCCTTTGCGCCAGGCGGCCAGGCTGACGGTCCCGGCGGGCACGTCGTGCGACTGGAGAAAACCCGCGGCATGGGCGGCCCCGTGATCCGCGGTCAGGAAGACCAGGTATTGGCCCTTACCCACCTTGGCGTCGAGGGTCGACAGCAGGTCGGCCAGGGTGCGGTCGAGCCGGAGATAGGTATCCTCGGCCTCGATCGAGTTCGGGCCAAACGCGTGCCCCACGTAATCCGTCGACGAGAAGCTGACCGCCAGGAAATCGGTCTGGGCGCCTTGACCCAGTTTTTCACCGGTCAGCGCGGCCTTGCACATCTCTTCGATGATGGCGTTCCCGAAGGGTGTGGTGCCGAGCATGGCGTAGTTTTTCCCAACGAATCCGGAGAGCTTGTAGGGAAAGTGTGTCTGATCCTTTCCGAAGGGCGTACCCTCCCAGGCGACGCTGTCTTCGGTGCTTTGGGTATAGGTCGAAGCGGGAAACGCCAGGTTCCAGCCTTCCTTGTAATAGGCGTCGGGGAGCTTTTGCGCGTTGAAGGCCTTTACCCAATCGGGCAGGTCTTTTTGATAATAGGTGCTTGTAATAAAGGCGCCCGTTTTGTGGTCATACCAATACGCCGCGTTGGCCAGGTGACCGGCGGGCAAAATGGAGGCCCGGTCCTTAAAAGAGATGCCGATCACCTTGCTCTTGAAATTGGTGGCCAGCCGCAGCTCGTCGGTCACGGTGGTCACCAGCAGGTTGCGCGGGCTTTCCTTACCCTCGTCCGACGTGCTGCCCACGGTTTCTACCGTCGAATCCTCGGTGCAGTATACCTCCCGTTTCAGGTCGTTGTCAAACCAGGAGTTCCCCGTCATCCCGTGGATCGCCGGCACGCTTCCTGTGTATACACAGGTGTGGCCGCAGGCGGTAACCGTGGGCATGTAGGGGATCATGGTGTTTTCACAGCTATAGCCCTCCCCCAGGAGGCGCTTGAACCCGCCTTCCGGGTACCGGTCGAAGTAGCGGTACAGGTAATCCCAGCGCATCTGGTCGATCATGATGCCGACCACCAGCTTGGGTCGTTTCAGGGTTTGTGCCAGGGATGCGGTAGCGGGGAGCACAATTAAACTCAATACGATCAGCTGCTTGCGGACGTTATTCGTATTCAAAGGAGATGTATTAACGATTTGGTAAAAAAGTGGCCAAAACTACAGGTTTCCCCATCAAAAAAAGACTTTTCCATACCTTTACGCCGCACAAAAGAAAACTATTAACAGTTACATAATATGGCAGATATCTTTGATAAATTACTGAAGCACAATGGTCCGATCGGACAGCATCGCGAGCGTGCGCACGGTTATTTCGCTTTTCCCAAGCTGGAAGGCCCCATCGGTCCCCGGATGATTTTCCGGGGCAAGGAAAAGATCGTGTGGAGCCTGAATAACTATCTCGGTCTGGCCAATCACCCGGAAGTCCGCAAAGCGGACGAGGACGCCGCCCGCCAGTTCGGTCTGGCACTGCCCATGGGTGCGCGGATGATGAGCGGCAACAGTAGCTATCACGAACAGCTCGAACAGGAGCTGGCGGCCTTTGAAAAGAAGGAAGACGCTTTTCTGCTGAATTACGGTTACCAGGGGGTCGTCAGCATTATCGACGCCCTTTGCGGCCGGCACGACGTGATCGTCTACGACGCCGAATCCCATGCCTGTATCATTGACGGCGTGCGCCTCCACGCCGGTCACCGGTACGTGTATAAACACAACGACCTCGAAGACTTCGAAAAACAACTCCAACGGGCCGAAACCCTGCTCGACAAGCAAAAAGCCGGCGGTATCCTGGTGATCACCGAGGGCGTATTCGGTATGGGCGGTGACCAGGGCAAGCTCCGCGAGATCGTCGCGCTCAAAAAGAAATACAGCTTCCGTCTTTTCGTGGACGACGCCCACGGCTTTGGCACCCTCGGTAAAACGGGCGCCGGCGCCGGGGAAGAACAGGGTGTACAGGACCAGATCGACCTGTATTTTTCAACCTTCGCCAAGAGCATGGCCTCTATCGGCGCCTTTGTCGCCGGGGATCGGGGCATTATCGACTACCTGCGGTACAACCTGCGTTCCCAGATCTTTGCCAAAAGCCTTCCGATGCCCATCACCGTCGGCAACCTCAAGCGCCTCGACCTGCTCCGTAGCCGTCCGGAATTGAAGGAGAAACTCTGGAGCAACGTCCGCAAGCTCCAGGATGGCCTGCTGGCAAAAGGCTTCGACATCGGTAACTCCAACTCGGCGGTTACGCCCATCTATATGAAGGGAGACATCCCCGAAGCGACCGCCATGGTCATGGATCTCCGCGAAAACTACCATATTTTCTGCTCGATCGTGGTGTACCCGGTTATCCCGAAGGGCCAGATCATCTACCGTATCATTCCCACCGCCGCCCATAGCTTTGAAGATATCGAACTGACATTGAAGGCGTTTGAAGAGACCAAAAAGAAGCTGGACGCAGGGGATTATAAGGTCGAGGCCATCCCGGATATGGCGGAAGCGTAACTTGATTTATTTTCACCATCCTTCGTGGTCGCAAGTGCCGCCCTTTTAGGGAATGTAGCGTCTCTTGCGACCACATCTTTTTTGATAGTCCTTCGGCCTGCGCGCCCGTGGCGCGCAAAAAACAAATGGCCCCCTAGACAGGGGGCCATTACTAATCAAAGCCATTAACCACTAAACCTTATCCTATGAAAAACCTTATGCAAAAACTACGTAAGATTGTCCGTAATTGGTTTTAGCAAATCCTGTCGCTATTAGTCGTCCTGACTAATGAAATGGCCTGTATAACCACTTTATATTAAATAGTTTATTAAATTCTTCCGCGAATAGACGTAGATTAATCCGTTTAGCAAATGAAAAATCCGTATAAATACGTAGGTATAAAAACGGATTTTTGGATTTGAATGCACAACCGCGCCTGAACAAAGTGAATAAAACTTTTTTTAGAAAAATTTGCGCAAACGATTACTAGTCTTTTTTTAACCCGGGGCGCTATTTTTTGGGAGGGTATTTTTCCCGGGGTCTATCGCGACGTGGTTGCAGCTCTATCGCCACACGCTGCCGCTCTTTCGCCACACGGCCGCAGCTCTACCGCCACACGGCCTGGAAGCGCTTGCTGAATTCGCGGAAGGATTCCGTCTTGTAGGCACCCTCGCCGAAGTATTTGAGGACGGGCTCAAGGTCCGCGGGTTTCCGGTAACCCGTCAGATAGGTAGGCGCGCGATCGTCGGGGGTGATGATGACGATGGTCGGATAGGCCAGCTTACCGCTGGTCAGCGAGATGGCCAGGTCGTTGACTTTGTAGCCGGGGTTGAAGTCGTAGGATTTCCCCTTCCAGGAAACGCTGGCGCGGGACTCTGCATTAAAGCGCACGGGGTAGAATTTCCCCTGGAGATAGTCGGCCACCGCCCGGTCCTCATAGGTATTTTTGTCCATGACCTTACACCAGTAGCACCAGTCGGTATAGATGTCCATGATGATGACGCGCGGCTCGCTTTTGAGGCGATTCTGCGCTTCCTGGAAGGACAGCCATTGTACGGCGGTCCTTTCGGGCGCCACGCGGCCCGACACCAACATCACCATCAAAAGAGCAACGATACTGATCCTGAGCATGTACATTTGCTTATGGGAGTCGCGCCCGAAGGGCGCGGTTCTACCCAAAGCAAAATTACATCCAACTTTTGGCCTCATGCAAAAAATAGTCGTCGCCGTTACCGGAGCCAGTGGGAGCGTTTATGCAAAGGTGTTGCTGGACAAACTGGTGCAGCTGAAGGATCAGTGGGCGTCGGTGGGCGTCGTGATGACCGAAAATGCCAAACAGAACTGGGTTACGGAGATGCAGGAAGAATCCTTCCGCGCCTATCCCTTCCCTTTTTATACACAAGGCGATTTCAACGCTCCCTTCGCCTCGGGGTCCGGCCAGTACGGGACGATGATCGTCGTCCCCTGCTCCATGGGCACGCTGGGCCGGATCGCCACCGGCATCAGCAACGACCTCATCACCCGCGCCGCGGACGTCGTTCTCAAGGAGCGCCGGCGGTTGATCTGTGTCCTCCGGGAAACACCCTACAACCTCGTACATATCCGCAATATGGAGACGGTTACCCTGGCCGGGGGCATCATCTGCCCGGCCACGCCGTCCTTCTACAGCCGTCCCGCGACCGTGACGGAGGTCGTCGCCACGGTGGTCGACCGGGTCCTGGACCTGGCGGGGCTCAAGGTCGATACCTTCCGGTGGGGCGGCGCCTAGGGCGCGGAAGCCCCGGCGGTCATCCCCAATTCCCCGGACTTTTCATATACCTGTACTTCCAGGCGCCATTCGGGCATGGTGTACGTCAGCACCAGCTGCACGCGCACCTTCTGGAATTCCTCCCCCGCGGGATCGAGGGTGAATTCGATCACGTTGGTTTGCTTGGTGTCGTCCGCGGCCTGAAAGTCACCTTCCAGCCGGTAGACGACGCCGGGGTGCAGCCGGGTGATCCGGGCCCGGTGGAGGGACTCGTAGGCGGAGGCAAACGCCTTTTTAGCCTGGTTCCAGTCGTCCAGTACAGGCAGGTCCGCTTTCCAGGCCGCCGTCGTGTCACCGGGCGTATTGAACACCGAAATCACGCAATTGTCCGCGCCGTTGAGCAGCAGCAGGGAGGTGTAGTCGATGGCTTCGGGGTTGTTCGCCAGCAATTCCCCCCGGATATGGGTCAGCCGGGTAGGCATTTCGGAAATGACCCTTTCGACGGCGTCGGTCAGGGAAACAGACTGCGGCTGGCTTTGAGCGGTTGCAACGGCCGGACACAGTGCGGCCAGGCTCAGCACGAGCGGGCACAGCGCGGCCCGGAGAAGATAATAGGGTAGTCGTAGATTCATAGAACGGGATTATGCACGAAAGATACATATTCCGTTTCGAAACTAACGTAGTAGGATAACCGAAATTTCCGGCGCGCCGGGGAGCTGTGTCACGCGGGCCGCGGTAGAGCACGGGCCGCGGTGGGGCGTCTGCTCATCGCAGGTCGACGACATCCACCCCCGGGAACTTCTTTTGATCGAAGACGAAGTCCTCGTCCTTGACGGCGGGGCTGTTGGTCGCAAAGGTGTTGAGGGTATAAGTAAAACGGGTGCCGTTCTTCTGGAAAACCTTCGTCGAGACGATGTTCCGGGTCAGCTTGCTGACATACACCAGTACCTTGAAAAAGGGCTTGGTCTTGTCGTTCGGGGTGAGCTCGATCTCCTGGGTATTCTTCCCGTTGACGGCCACCGTGCCGTTGAGCTTGTAGAGATAATCCTTGTCGTAGAAATTGGTCAGGAGGGTCTGGGGCGTGATGGCGTGGGCCCCGGGATCGACCTTGTCGATCTTGACCTCGTTGGAGCTTTTGTCATAGGTCCACGTATTGGAGCCGTCGCAATATATTTCCTGGCCGGATATGCTGATGCGGTATTTGGTACCTTTCATGGAGACCATACCGGTCTTTTTACCATCCACCTTACCATCGGCGTTCTCCATCGTCAGGGTAAAACCGGCCTTCACGTTCTGATAGGACTTGAACTGGGTGCTTACCTGGTCGAGGAGCTTTTTGGCGTCAGGGTCGCTTTTTACAGTCGGCATCTGGGCAGAAACCATGCCGGCGGTCAACACGATAGCAAGAATGGTAAGGGTATATTTCATGGCGCAAATGTATCCCCTTTTAGCCAAGTGACCCGCCTAACATCGTTAAAATTTGGCCCCTCACGGACGGGCGGCGCCGGTGCGCCGCGAACGGACGGAGCCGGCGCCTATTGCTGCAGGTAATCCTCCAACTCCATCATCGACTTGACAAGTACCTCGCGCGGCTTACTCCCCTGGCTGGGCCCGACGATGCCGGCCGCCTCGAGCTGGTCCATCAGGCGCCCGGCCCGGTTGTAGCCCAGCTTCATTTTACGCTGGATCAGGGAGGTCGAGCCCTGGCCGCTGGAAACGATCAGACGGGCCGCTTCGTCAAAATACTGGTCGCGGTCGCCCAGATCGAAGTCCCGGCCTTCCTCGTCCTTTTCATCGACGTATTCGGGGAGGCGGAAGGCCTCGGGATAGCCCCGCTGTTCCCCGATGAACTCCGTTACCTTTTCCACTTCCGGGGTATCCACGAAGGCGCATTGGAGCCGGACGATTTCGCCGTTGAAGGAAATGAGCATGTCCCCGCGGCCGATCAGCTGCTCGGCGCCGCCCGTGTCCAGGATGGTCCGGCTGTCAATCTTGGAGGACACCTTGAACCCGATACGCGCGGGGAAGTTGGCTTTTATCGTGCCCGTGATGATGTTCACGGAGGGGCGCTGGGTGGCGATGATCAGGTGTATACCCACGGCCCGGGCCAGCTGCGCCAGGCGGGCGATCGGCATTTCCACCTCTTTACCCGCGGTCATGATCAGGTCGGCAAACTCGTCCACGACCAGCACGATGAACGGCAGGTATTGGTGACCCTTTTCGGGATTCAACCGGCGTTTGCTGAACTTCTCGTTGTACTCCCGCAGGTTCCGGCAACCGGCTTCCTTGAGCAGGTCGTACCGGTTGTCCATTTCTATACAGAGCGCGTTGAGCGTATGAATGACTTTCTTGGTGTCGGTGATGATGGCCTCTTCCTCTCCGGGGAGCTTGGCCAGGAAGTGCTTCTCGATCGTCCGGTAGATACTCAGCTCTACCTTCTTCGGGTCGACCAGGACGAGCTTGAGCTGGGAGGGGTGCTTCTTGTACAGCAGCGACACCAGGATCGCGTTCAACCCGACCGACTTCCCCTGACCGGTGGCCCCGGCCATCAGGAGGTGAGGCATGGAGGCCAGGTCGACGATGAAGTTCTCGTTGTCGATCTTTTTACCGATCGCGATGGGAAGCGCGAAATTGTTGTTCTGGAACTTCTCAGACGCCAGGAGCGCCTTCATGCTGACGATCGCCTTCTTCACATTCGGGACCTCGATCCCGATGGTCCCCTTGCCGGGAATCGGGGCGATGATGCGGATACCCAGGGCCGCCAGGCTGAGGGCGATGTCGTCCTCGAGGTTTTTGATCCGCGAAATGCGCACGCCCGCCGCGGGAACGATCTCGTACAGGGTGACGGTAGGCCCCACCGTTGCCGCGATGCGCTGGATGGTGATGTCGTAGTTCTTCAGGGTGTTGATGATCTGTTCCTTGTTGGTCTCCAGCTCTTTGGGGTCCTGGACGATCCTCTCGCTGCCGTGGTTTTCCAACAGGTCCAGCGGTGGGTACTGATAATCGCGGAGGTCCAGCACGGGATCGTAGGCATCCAGCAATTCCACCGGTTTGCCGCTGGTTTCGGGTTCGTCCTCGGGGAGTTCTTCGGCGGAGGGTTTTATTTCCAGCGTCAGCGCGCTGGGTGGCGACGTGGGGCGGTGGATGCCCAGGGGCCGCACGGGTGGGAGCTCCACTTCCGGCTCGGGCTCGGGTTCGAGCTCCGGCTCAAACACCGGCTCGTCTTCCCGTTCGATCAGGACGAATTCGGGTTCATCCGGGGTTTCTTCCGGAGGGGCGATCATCGCGCTTTCGCCCTTCACGGCATTTTTCTTTCCTTTTTTGCCGGTGATAAAGAGCTTTGCGCCCTCTACTTCCGCCACCGGCTCCGGTTCCGGTTCCATCGCCGGCGTCTCCGATGCGTCCGCGGCGGGGCGCGGCTTCCGCTTGGGAACGGTAAACACGGGGTTGAACCGCCAGATCACATACGCAAAGCCACCTACCAGCATCAGGATCGTGGCCCCGAGCTTCCCCAGGACCGACTCGAGCCAGCCCCCGGTCAGCTGGCCCACCGCTCCGCCGAACGGGAACGAAAAGGAAGCAAAGAAAAAACCCAGCGCCGCCGACACGTACAGCAGCCCCACGACAAGGTATTTGACGTTCCTGCCCACCGAGAAAATCTTATGTCCGAAGAGCAGGTTCGCCCCGATCACGAAGAACGTGGAGCAGAAAAAATACGAAGCCAGGCCAAAGCCCTTGTAAATAAAGACGTGCGAGACGTACGCGCCCAGCGAGCCCAGGAGGTTCGCGATGTGCAGCTCGTTGGGCTTCAAGACGGCCATGCCGCTGCGGATGATCTCGTCCTGGTCTTCCTTCCACGTGAACAGGTAGGAGGTAAACGCGATGAACAGGAACACCCCCGCCAGCAGCAGGACGATGCCCGTGATCTTATGGGTACGCTCATCGGCGACCAGCTCCTTCACGGGTACCTTCACCTCTTTCTCCGGCAGCATTTTCGCTGGGGAGGACTCTTCCTTCTTAGGCTCCTTTTTTGCAGATTTCAACCGGTTACCAGCCATACGCACAAAGATAATGACTATCTTGACAGCTAATGCGGGCCATTGGCCCGCAGGCCGAAGGCCCATCATTAGCCGTGCTCCGGAGATGGGTTAAGTTCGGAGGAAACCCATTTCCGGAGCACATATTGTATGGCGCGCAGAACACCCTGTATCGGGCTTATCTTCCTCTGTCTCCTGCTATGGCAGACACCCTCCTATGCCCAAAACCGCCCCGTACTGCGCGTCAGCAGCCTGCGCGACGCAGCCCACATCGACACCCTTATCGGTTTGTATGTCGACACCCTGGATAACGTAACCCCCGGCGAGATACCCGGGCTCGCCTATGACACCGGTCTCATCCGGCAGTTTTCCGAAGGGATACCCACGGACGACGTGAGTCTCCCGTTTTACTGCCGTTTTACCCTGATGAACGACCTGGATACGGCCAAGGCATTGTACTTTTTCCCGGGCTATTATTTCCGCGACATCACCCTGTACAAGGACAGCGCGGGGCTCGTCATCCCGTTGCCCGAGCTCCGGCCCTCCCACAACGAGCTCGGCTGCCGGCGTTTTGTGGCCGACGCGCACAGCCAGACCACATTTTATTTCAAGGGTCACCTGATCAAGGCCAATACCAACTGGCTCTCCCCTACCCTGATCGAATCCTCCTTCATCACGCCCTACTTCAAGATCCTCCGGTTCAACGCCGTCCAGCTGAATGTCGTAACGTTTGTGTTTTGCGGGATATTGCTGATGATGATCATTTATTCGATCACCAACTTCTTTCAGAACCTCAAGGCGGAATACCTCTTCTACGCCTTGTACGGTCTGTGCATGACCACGCTGTTTTTTATCAAGTCGCTTTTTTACCGGCAGGACCAGCCGTTCTATTTTTTCTTTGAAGAATACTTCGACTACGTCATCCAGGTCACCGGCTACTATTGTTATATCGGTTTTACGCGGCACCTCCTCGATACCCGCTCCAATTACCCCGGTCTGGAAAAAGCCTTCCGCACCGCGGGCAATCTCCTGCTGCTGCTGCTGGCCGTGTACAGCGCGGTCTACTTTTCCGGTGGGCCGTACAAGGTCATGAACACGATCGAAAACGGGGGTAAATACTTCCTGATGGTGCTGGGCATCTTCTATGTCATCGTCGGTTTCGCCCAAAGGGACAAGCTCATGAACTACCTCCTGGCCGGGAACCTCGCGGTGCTGGGCCTGGCGGTGACGTCCCAGTGCATCATCATCTTCAAGGTCCGCTTCACCTATACCAACTCCTTTTTCAACCAGGCGCTCTTTTATTATGAGCTCGGCGTAGTGCTCGAGCTGGTGCTTTTCCTCGCCGCCCTGGCTTACAAGAACAAGGACGAATTGATAGAAAAAGTCAAGATCGAGCAGACCATGAAGCTCGAGCAGGAGAAAAAGGAATTCGAGACCAAGCTGGCGATCATCCAGGCCCAGCAGGACGAACGGAGCCGTATCTCCGCGGACATGCACGATGAGCTGGGATCCGGCGTCACCGCCATCCGGCTCATGAGCGAGCTAGCCAAGCGCCGCCTCCCCGAGCAATCCGTCCCCGAGATCGAAAAGATATCCACCTCCGCCGGGGAATTGATGGACAAGATGAATACCATCATCTGGTCCATGAACGCCACCAACGACTCCGTCGCCAACCTCGTCGCCTATATGCGCGCCTTCGCCATCGAGCTCTTTGAAAGCTCCTCGATGCTTTGCAAGGTATACGTCCCGGAGAACATCCCCGACATCGAGATCAGCGGCGAAAAACGCCGCAATGTCTTCCTCGTCGTCAAGGAAGCCCTCAACAACGCGCTAAAGCACTCGCGTAGCGAGCGCATCGAGATCCGGATATTCCTCGAGGAGGAGCTCCGCGTCGAAGTACATGACTTTGGCCAGGGCATACAAACGGAAAAGATGCGGCAGTTCTCCAACGGCCTGACCAATATGCAGCGCCGCATGGAATCCATCGGCGGCGCGATTTGGATCAAGAACGACAGCGGGACGGTGGTCGGGCTATCTTGCCCGTACTAGCGGGCGCTATTTTCGCAGCAACCCCAGCACCAGACAAACCCACCCCGCGATAAAAAAGAGTCCGCCAACGGGCGTCAGCACCCCGGCCACGCCGATGGAGCCACCGTTGATCTTTAGCGCGGTCAGCGCGTACAGCGACCCGCTGAACAGGATGGTCCCTATCACAAAGCACCAGCCGGAGCGGATCATCCAGGCCGACGGAAAAGAACCGAACAGTATCCCCACCGCCAGCAAAGCGAAGGCATGATAGAACTGGTATTCCACGCCGGTGTGGAATACGTTCACGGTAGCCTCGTCGGCGATACGTTTCAAGGCGTGGGCCGCAAAGGCGCCCAGCACAACGGCAAGGGCGCCGTATACGGCGCCCCATATCAAGAATGTCTTTTGCATTTATCTTGGATTTTCCTGAAGTTTTCGTCGGACAGGTATGGGGTATAGAAGTGATAGAGACAGCGATGGTAAAAGGGTTCGCGCTCAGCCAGCTTCGCCGTGATAAAGCCGGGAAGCGTCAGCTCGTCCGTATGCGCGATCACCGGCCGGTGGGCCCTCTCGGGCAGGAGCCGCTCGACCAGCGCATCCAGCGGGGTCTTGAGCCAGATGGTGATACCGGCCCTGTACATCCGCCTGATGTTGTCGTGAAAGCAAGGCGTGCCGCCTCCACAGGCGATGATGGCGTTGGTCTTTTCAAACATCGTTTTCAACGCCTCGTTCTCGATGCGGCGAAACGCCGGCTCGCCCTTCACCTCGAAGATTTCCCGGATGGTCATACCTTCCCGCTGCTCGATTACGTCGTCCAGGTCATAGAATTCCAGGTCGAAGGCCTTGCCCCAGCGCCGCCCCCAGTAGCTCTTCCCGGAACCCATAAAACCGTTTAAGAAGTAAAGCATCGCCGCTAAGATACGGCGCGGCGCGGTCCAACGGAAGGGCCGGCCACAAAAAAAGGCGACCCTTGTGGGGCCGCCTTGATATTGACATTCGTAAAAAGGCTTATTCTGCCTTGGGCGCATCGGAGGACGCGTTGTCGTCGAGCTTCTTGCGAAGCTCGGCCAGGACACCCAGGTCGCCGAGGGTCGTCTTTTCGACGCGGCTCTGGATATTCTTGACGGCCTTCTTCGTCCTTTCCTGGTCGGCACGGGCTTCTTTGCGCTGCGCTTCCTTCTCGTCGTGCTTCGACTGTTCCCAGATACGCGCGTGGCTGACCACGATACGTTTCTCGTTCCGGTCGAATTCGATGACCATGAAAGGAGCGGTTTCTTCGGCCCCGATGCTCTTGCCGTCTTCCTTGGCCAGGTGACGGTTGGGAGCAAAACCTTCCAGACCATAAGGCAGCTGTACGATGGCGCCCTTGTCGTCCTTCTTCACGACGGTCCCTTCGTGGATGGTACCGATGGCGAAGGTTTCTTCCAGGGCATTCCAGGGATCTTCTTCCAGCTGTTTGTGGCCCAGCTGCAGCTTGCGGTTGTCCTTGTCGATGGACAGGATCACCACGTCGATGCGTTGGCCGGCGCGGGTGTATTCGCTGGGGTGGTTGAACCGTTTCAGCCAGCTTAGGTCGCTGATGTGGATCATGCCGCCGATACCGGGTTCCAGTTCCACGAATACGCCATAGGGGGTGATGTTCTTCACCATGCCGTTGTGACGGCTGCCCTGCGGGTATTTGATCTCGATGGTCGACCAGGGATCTTCGCTGAGTTGCTTGATGGACAAGCTCATTTTGCGTTCGTCCTTGTTCAGGGTCACGATCTTGGCGGAATGCTCGTCGCCCAGCTTGAAGAATTCCTTGGCGTTGATGGGGTTGTTCGCCCAGGTGATCTCGGAAACGTGCACCAGGCCTTCTACGCCGGGCATGATTTCCAGGAACGCACCATAGTCTTCGATGTTGACTACGCGGCCCTTGACGATCTCGCCTTCGCGGATGTGCTCAGGCAGCGTATCCCAGGGATGGGGCGTAAGTTGTTTGAGACCGAGGCTGATACGTTTCTTCTCGTCGTCGAAGTCCAGGACCACGACGTTGAGCTTCTGGTCCAGCTTGAGGACCTCGCTCGGGTGAGAGATACGGCCCCAGCTGATATCGGTGATGTACAGGAGACCGTCCAGGCCACCGAGGTCCAGGAATGCCCCGAAGTCGGTGATGTTCTTGATAGTCCCTTCCAGTACCTGACCTTTTTCCAGCTTGCTGATGATCTCGGCGCGCTGTGCTTCGATATCGCTTTCGATAAGCGCTTTGTGCGAAACGACGGCGTTCTTGATGGCTTCGTTGATCTTGACCACCTTGAATTCCATCGTCTTGCCCACGAACTGATCGTAGTCGGTAACGGGTTTGACGTCGATCTGCGAACCGGGGAGGAAGGTTTCCATCCCGTATACGTCGACGATAAGACCGCCCTTGGTCTTCGAGGTAACGACACCGGTAACGACCTCGCCGGTACGGTGCATTTCCACGATCTTTTCCCAGGCACGGGTGATACGGGCCTGTTTACGGCTCAGGTGGAGGTGACCCTCCCGGTCTTCTTTTTCAACGACCATGACTTCCACGTCGTCGCCGATGCGGAGGTTGGGGAGGTCGCGGAATTCGTTGAGCGAAACCAGACCGTCGCTCTTGAAACCGATGTTGATAACGACATCCGTCTTCGTCATGCCCACCACGTTCCCGGAGATCATCTCTCCGTCATTGATGACCTTGAAAGTGCTGTCGTACACATGGTCGTACTTGTGGCGTTCTTCCTTAGGATAGGTCGACACGTTGCGTTTGTCGATGCTCCAGTCGAAATCGTCGTGCGCGGTGTCGAACTGGGTCGGCACAGGTGCTTTTTTTGTCGCTGTAGCCTCCTGAACGGGAGACTCCTGTACATCAGCGTTTACGGGGTTTACAATTTGTTCTTCAGACATAAATTTTGTTTCCTTTTTCCGAAAAATTTCGGACAGCAAAGGTACGAAAAAAGCCGGAGAAATCAAGGGTACCGCGGGTGGAAGGCTATTTCCCTGGCGGTAAGGATTTCATTACCAAGAGGATCGGCAGGAGCTGGGGCGCCCCGAAGGCAACCACCCGCCGCCGGGCGAAGTCGCCCATGACCGCCCGCCGGTCGACGGACGGACCGAAGTAGCCCGACCGGTCGATAAAGGCTATTTCAGCGGCGGTATCGAGACCGTCAAAACGGATGATGTCCGCCAGCGCCTGTCTTTTGTCGGCCGCCCGGCGATAATACGCGGAGCAGATGGCATATCCCATGAAATAGCCGAGGTCCGGGGTTCCCTTTGTCGTCCGGGCGTTATAGAACCAGTCGTCATAGTACGTCTGGAACATCTCCCCGGCAAACCGTTCCTTCAACCCGGCCTCGTGCGCCCGGCCATATACGAGATAAACGGATGTCAACGGGATACCCGATACCAGCTCGGCGACGAAGTCCGCGCCCCCTTCCATGACGGCGAACCCGAACAGATCGCCCACATGGTCGTCGCCACGTTGTTGGGTGTGTACGTATTCATGGACGTTGATCCGCACGACGTCGTCGGGGTGATGGAAATACGGCTCCAGCCAGCGGCCCGGCAGCTCCGAGCAATCTACGGTGGAGTCGCCCGTCGCGACCTCGGCGCCGACCAGCACCATATTCCCTTCCGTGGTACCTCCGGAATGGAGACAACCCACGGTAAAATACATCGCGGCGTCCTTCAGCCCGGGATACAGTTCCCTGAACCGACGCACGCTAGCCTCCATCTCGGGCACCCGGGTCGCCACCGTCAGCGTCCGGGGACGGACGGTCGCCCAAAACCGTGGATAGCTGCGGATAGCATGCACCCAACCCTGGGCGGTGTAGTTCCTGGCCCTCATAAAGGCCGCCAGACCGGGTGTACCCCGGTCGATGTACAATTTCTGGATAAAATTTAATTGTCGTAGGCTATCGGTTGTGGCGCGGCAGCTGTCGTACGCCTCCCAAAAGTGATCGATATCCGAGGTAAAAACGACCTTGGGTTGCGAAAAAGCGGGGAAAAAATTCCACAGAAAAAGAAGGGTGAAGAGTAGGGGCCGTGTCATCCGGCAGCGAAGATAGTTACCTTATGTACTAAAAAACTGTAGCCGCTCTGAAGAATCAGAACGGCTTGTTGCAATCATAACCCTCAGCTAACATAATGATTAGCTAAAAATTTAAAGAATAGTCTAATCAGAGCCTTGACAAGGGCTTTTACCCCTAACACATATCTACGCTAAAATACCTATATCGGATTTTGAGAAGGCAAAAAAATCTTAGCGATGCTTTGGGCAGCCAGGTAGGCGCTCGTCCAGGCGTGCTGGAAATTAAAACCGCCGGTAACGCCGTCGACATCCAGTATCTCTCCTGCAAAATACAGACCGGGGACCAGCCGGCTTTCCATACTGGCCGGGTTCACTTCCGTTAACTGGATACCGCCGCAGGTGACAAATTCCTCCTTGAAGGTGGTTTTCCCCCGGACGGCCAGCTCGTGGGCGCATAGATGGCGGATAAAGGCGTTCTGGGCCGGCGCCGGGAGGTCGCCCCAGCGCGTGGACTCCCCGATACCCGAGGCCTCCCCGAGGAACTGCCATAACCGTTGCGGCAAACCGAAAAGGCTCCGTTTGAGGACTGCCTGACCTCCCTGCGTGGCGCGCAGCTGCTGGAACGTTTCCCGGACCTCCTCCTGGGTGTGCGACGGCGTCCAATGCACCTGGGCAATAAAGGCATAGGACCGGGCGGCCAGCTCCCGGGCGCCCCATGCGCTCAGACGCAGCACGGCGGGACCGCTGCATCCCCAGTGTGTAATCAGCAGCGGGCCCCGTTCGGACAGTTTGGTCCCCGCGACCTTGACCTGTGCGTCGGGTACGCTGACGCCCATCAGACCGGTAATCGGGTTCCCGGGCATATTGAAGGTAAAAAGCGATGGGAGCGGCGGACTAACGGTGTGCCCCAGGGCCTCCAGGAAGCCGAATGGCTCAACCTTGGGAAAGCCGCCGCAGGCGATCAGGACAGCGTCCGCCTCCAGCGGGCCACCCGACGTATCGAGCAGGAAACGCCCGGCCCTGGTGATGCCGTGCACGCCGCGGTTCAGCAACAACTGTACGCCATAGCGGTTGGCCTCGCGCACGAGGCACTCCACGATCGTTTCCGAATCGTCGGTCGTCGGGAACATGCGCCCGTCGGGTTCCGTTTTCAACGGGACATTCCGCTCCCTGAACCAATCGATGGTGTCTTGCGGTGAAAAATGCGGAAATGCTTTTTTCAGGAAGCTCCCGCCCCGGGGATAAAAGCGCACCAGCTCGGACACGGAAAAGCAAGCATGGGTCACATTGCAACGGCCGCCGCCGGATACCCGGACCTTGGACAGGAATTTATTGGTTTTTTCCAGGAGCAGGACCTCCGATCCCGGTGACAAACGCGCGGCGTTGACGGCGCCAAAAAAACCGGCGGCGCCCCCGCCCACCACCACCAGCCGTTTAGGCGTGGGCGACGGCGGCATGTTTGTAATAGGAGGATGCCAGGTGCGGATTGGCTTGTTCGGCTTCCTCGATCCGCGCAAACGAAGAAAGGATATCCGCCTTACCCTTCCGGATACAAACGGTGTGCTCGAAGTGAGCGGAAGGCTTGCGGTCCGCGGTAAGGACCGTCCAGCCGTCTTCACTATACACGACGTCCTTTACGCCGAGGTTGACCATCGGCTCGATGGCGATGACCATGCCTTCTTTCAACCGGGCGCCCGTGCCGCGCTTCCCATAGTTGGGCACCTGCGGGTCCTCGTGCAGGCTGCGGCCGACGCCGTGTCCGACGAGCTCGCGGACGACGCCATACCCCCGTTGCTTCTCGGTATAATCCTGGATAGCAAACGAAATATCCCCTACCCTGTTGGCGGTATGGGCCTTTTCGATACCCTTGTATAAGGACTCGCGGGTGGCCGCGAGCAGCTGAAGGATGGCCTGGCCCGGGTCGCCGATCGCGAAGGTATAGGCGCTGTCGCCATGAAAACCGTTTTTATACACCCCCACATCCACCGACACGATGTCGCCTTCCTTGAGGGGGGTATCGTTAGGGAATCCGTGTACCACCGCTTCGTTGACCGACATACAGGTAGCAAAGGGGAATCCCTTGTATCCTTTGAAAGAGGGCTTGGCGCCCTGGGAAAGAATGAATTGTTCCGCGATGTGGTCGAGCTCACGCGTCGTCACGCCCGGCCGTATGGCCTTGGCAACCTCGGCGATGGCGTCTCCTACGAGGAGGGCACTGTGGCGCGCGAGGGCTATTTCCGGTTCTGATTTATAGTGGATCATCTGTAAAAAAATTTGGCCCGGAGGGTTGCTCCGGGCCTGCAAATATCGTGAATTTTTAGCTTCGATTAAAATACCCCGGTAGCGCCGGTGGTCGTAGCCGTGGTGCGGCCCTGGATCCGGCCCGTCTTCATCAGGCCGTCGTACTGGCGCATCAGCAGGTGGGTTTCCACCATTTGCAGCGTATCCAGGATGACGGCCACCTCGATCAGGAGGGAGGTACCTCCGTAGAAGGTGGAGAACCCGGCCGTTACACCCAGGTTACGGGCAATACCGGGGAGGATACCGACGATCGCCAGGAAGATGGCGCCGGGGAAGGTGATCCGGTCCATAATGGTGCCGATATAATCCGCCGTGGGCTGACCGGGCTTCACGCCGGGGATGAACCCGTTGTTGCGTTTCAGGTCGTCGGCCACTTGCTTGGGATTGAAGATAAGCGCGGTGTACAGGAAGGTAAAGGCGATGACCAGTACGCTGTAAATCACCATGTACCAGATGTTCCCGTGGTCGTTGAAGATACGGGCGATCCCCGCGGTCGGTTGGAAGTTGGACAACAGACCGGGGATGAACATGATCGCCTGGGCGAAGATGATCGGCATGACGCCGGAGCTGTTCACCTTCAGGGGCAGGAACTGGCGGGCGCCGCCAAACTGCCGGTTGCCGATGATCTGTTTAGCGTAGTTGACCGCGATCTTGCGCGTCCCCTGTACCAGCACGATCAGCGCCATGATGGTCACCACGAGAAGGGCCAGCTCGATCAGGAACACGATCAGGCCGTGTCCGCCCTTGGCGGTCTGGGAGGCGAACTCCTGCGCCAGGGAGGCCGGGAAGCGGGCCATGATTCCCACCATGATGATGATGGAAGTACCGTTGCCCAAACCTTTATCGGTAATCTTTTCCCCGAGCCACATCACGAACAGCGTGCCGGCCGTCAGGATAATGACGCAGGTAAAGGGAAAGAGCAGTTCAAAAGAGGGATATATCGCGCCGCCGGCGATCTGGGGGTTCTTCAGGTAGGCCACATAGGCCCCGCCCTGGAAGAGCGTCACGATCGCGGTGAGGTAACGGGTCCACTGGTTGATCTTTTTGCGCCCGGATTCCCCTTCCTTTTGGATCTTCTGGAACTGGGGCACCAGGATGGAGACCAGCTGCATGAAGATCGACGCGGAGATATAGGGCATGATACCCAGGGCAAAGATAGATGCGTTGGAAAAGGCGCCCCCGGCAAACGAGTCGAAGATGCCGAGCATCCCTTTGCTGGCGCTCTGGCTCAGACCGGCGAGACCCTTCGGGTCGATACCGGGCAACACGATGTAGGAACCCACCCGGAAAACAAGCAACAGCAGTAAGGTGAGGATGATCTTATCACGTAGCTCGTCAATACTCCAGATATTCTTCAGGTTCTGTATGAACTTCTTCACTGAGATCGAGATTTAAAGACAAAAAGACGCTGTGAGGGCGTTCACAGCGTCTAGCAAATATCAGAAATTTATTTGACAATCTCCACCGTACCACCGGCGGCCTCGATGGAAGTTTTTGCCTTTTCGCTGATGGCGTTCACCTTGAACGTCAGCTTGGCACTCAACTCACCGTGGCCCAGGACCTTTACGACATCCGTCCGATTGATCAGACCGTTCATAAAGAGGGTTTCCAGGGAGAACTCTTTAAGACCGTATTTCTCAACGAGTTGGTCGATCTGGCCCAGGTTGAAGACCTTATATTCGACTCTATGGGGGTTTTTAAAGCCCCGCTTGGGGAGACGGCGTTGGATGGGCATCTGGCCACCTTCGTGCCCGGTCTTGTTCTTGAAGCCGCTACGGCTCTGATGACCTTTATTACCCTTGGTGGAGGTACCGCCTTTACCGGAGGCTTCCCCGCGACCTAAACGTTTTTGCTTGTGTACCGCGCCTTCGGCGGGTTTTAGTTCGTGCAGCTTCATCTTTGTTGATTTTTGACTTACGGGGAATCACCCCTCGCTTTAAAAATTCCGGCCGCCCGGGGCGCCGCTCGTGGCAACTATGCCAATTCCTCAACCTTCACCAGGTGCGTCACCTTGCGGACCATACCCAGGATCTGGGGGGTCGCCTCGACTTCCTTGAAGGAGTTGAGCTTGTTGAGGCCAAGGGCTTCGATCGTCAGTTTCTGACGTTCTGGGCGGTCGATGGCGCTCTTTACCAGCGTTATCTTGATCTTTTTCATAAATGTCGGTTTACCCGTTGAATACTTTTTTCAGCGCGATCGTACGCGTCTTGGCTACAGCTACCGGCTCGCGCAGGAGGCTGAGGGCGCGGAAGGTCGCCTTGACCACGTTGTGGGGGTTGGCGGAGCCCAGGGACTTGGCCAGCACGTCGGTGACTCCGGCGCTTTCCAGGACGGCGCGCATGGAACCCCCGGCGATCACACCGGTACCGTGAGCGGCCGGCTTGATCAACACCTTGGCTGCGCCTTGCTTGGCCCACTGGTCATGAGGGATGGTTCCCTTCATCACGGGAACCTGGATCAGGTTCTTCTTGGCGTCTTCGATCCCCTTGGTGATCGCCAGCTGCACTTCCTTGGCCTTACCCAAACCGTGTCCAACGACACCGTTTTCGTTGCCGACCACTACCAGGGCGGAGAAGCTGAAAGAACGGCCGCCCTTGGTCGTCTTTACGACGCGGTTGATGGCTACGACCTTCTCCTTCAGTTCCAGGTCACCGGCCTTGACTTTATTTAAGCTAACTTTTGCCATTTATCTGAATTTGCTGGTATAAAATTTAAAATACAAGACCGCCTTCGCGTGCGCCATCGGCGGCAGCCTTGACACGCCCGTGATACAGGTTCCCGCCCCGGTCGAAAATGCAGGCCTTGATGCCCAGGTCCACCGCCTTGCGGCCGATGGCCTGACCAGCCAGCTTCGACTTATCCGACTTGGTACCGCTCTGCGCCTTGATGTCCTTGTCCTTGGTGCTGGCAGCAGCCAGGGTCCGGCCGTTCAGGTCGTCGATCAGCTGCAGATAGAGGTCGGTGTTGCTCCGGAATACGGAGAGACGGGGCCGTTCTGCGGTTCCGGTAATCCTTTTACGGATGCGGAACTTGATTTTGTCTTTTGAAGATAATTTCTGGTCCATGATGCTATCTGTTTAACTCCCGATGCTGCCGGAAGCAAATGTTAAATGTTATTTACCTGCGGCCTTACCTGCCTTACGACGGATCACTTCACCGGCGTACTTCACACCCTTGCCCTTGTAGGGTTCCGGTTTGCGGAGCGAACGCAGCTTGGCAGCTACCTGACCGAGCAGCTGCTTGTCGATGCCTTCCAGGGTGATCATCGGGTTTTGACCCTTCTCGGTAGCGGTGGCCACCTTGATCTCCTTGGGGACTTCGAAAATGATGTTGTGGGAGTAACCCAGGGACAGGTCCAGCAGGTTGCCCTGGTTGGACGCCTTGAAACCCACACCCACGAGCTCCAGCTTACGGCTATAACCGTCGGTCACGCCTTTCACCATGTTGGCGACCAGGGCGCGGTACAGGCCATGGAGGGCCCGGTGGCGGATCTGGTCGGTAGGACGGGTGAATGTAACTTCGGCTTCCTTCACCGTTACGGTGATGTCGCGGTCCAGGGTTTCTTTCAGTTCGCCCTTGGGACCTTTCACGGTAACTACGTTATCGTTTCCGACGGTCAACGTAACACCTTTGGGAAGGTTGATCGGTTGTTTACCTATACGAGACATACAGTATCTTCTTTTATATTTTTTTCAAATGATCCCGGACCGTTCAGCCTGTATAGGAGGGCTTAATGTATCCGGAACGTTTCCTTTTCCTAGTTGACGTAGCAGAGGACTTCCCCGCCTACGTTTTGCTGACGCGCTTCCTTGTCGGTCATCACGCCCTTGGAGGTGCTCAGGATGGCGATCCCCAGACCGTTCTTTACACGGGCGAAATCGGCAGGCTTTGCATACTGGCGGAGACCCGGACGGCTGATACGCTCCAGGGAGGTGATCGCCGGCACTTTGGACTCGTTGTACTTCAGGGCGATCTTAATCAAACCCTGCTTCTTGTCGTCCTCGAATTTATATTTCAGGATATACCCCTGGTTGTAGAGTATCTCCGTCATGCGTTTCTTCAGGTTGGAGGCCGGGATCTCCACGATGCGGTGGTTCGCCAGCTGGGCGTTCCGTATCCGGGTCTGGAAATCGGCTATAGGA
>NZ_DATJIY010000219.1:0-65073 GCF_035492835.1 Dinghuibacter sp. | reverse complement strand
TTTTTCTCTGTTTTGCTGTGAGTCACAGCAAAACAGAGAAAAAAGAGGCACTCCACCCCACTCCCCATGGCCTACACGCTTAGGGGGGCGGCACGGTGCAGCGGCCGGCACGCGGGCGACGGCGTTGGGCTGGGGTTGGGTCCGAGTCCGGGGGGCGGTTATTTCTTTTTCTTGGAGGCGGGGGCCGAAAGGTCGGAGACGATGCGGCGGAAGAGGTTCTCGGGGTTGACGTCGAAAAGATTGGACATGAAGAGGAGTTCCCGGAAGTTGAAGAGATCGGGCTCGGCCACCTTGCGCGTGAAGGTTTGATAGTTCATACCCATGTCTTTGGAGACAAGGGTCTTTGGGATGACTTCGAAGATTTCTTTGAAGCTGGAAATGCTCCCATCCTCGATCATGCTTTTGATGGCATTGTAGCGCCGGTCTTTATTCATGAAATGGTATTATACAATATGCAAGTATAAAGTATTAAAGTTCCATATTTTAAAAAAACAGTGCGCCTTTTTGAAATTTCTAAATACGGTGATAAATAGGTTAAAAGTGAAGTTTATTGCTATTTTGCGCATAGAGCCTTTGCTCTAAGGCAATGATAGTATGAACGATACAGAAACCGATGAACACCTGGTGGCGCTCATAATGGCGGGGGACTTCAGCGCGTATGGGCGGCTGATACGCCGCCATCAGGTCCTTGTGAACAAGCTGGCCTTTGTCCTGACCAATGACCGCAAACGGACCGGGGAATTGGCGATCGCCACGCTGATGATCCTTTGGACCGAAAGGGACAAGATCGACGATAGCATCCCCTTTTCCAACTATCTGTTGGAGTTGATCATACGATTGAGCAAACGTAATCCACCCTATTTATCAGATAATTAATATATTCGTATGGATCTTACTTTTGATGCAGCGCTGACGCCGACGAGCAGGTCTTCACTGGGTAAAATGATCAGTTTTAGGCGTAAGTTGCTGGGTCTGACCCGTGAAAAGCTCGCCGCGCTAGCTAATATCAATCTGAAAGACGTCATTCGTATCGAAGCTGGAGAATCCCCCCACATTGATGACTATATTTTGTTGATCAAGGGAATGGGAGGAGATATCTACGCGCGGTGGAATTCATAGCTTTAAATCCAGGCGGACTTTATTATGAGATTGAGACGATTCCGGGGAGTACCATCTTCCCCAAGCGGCTTTGCTGACCCCGGAAGGTGTGTTCGTAGTCTCAGGGTCGGCCGGGAGGCCGCCCTCCAACAAATCCAGACGATCTTTGCCGACTCCCTGAAATATGTCGCTACTCAGCTTTTGCCAAAGGATACCTCTAAGGAACGGATCGCCGGTGTGGCGGTCGATGCCTTCCAGGCGCTTTGGGAACATCGGGAATCCATTCATCAACCGGTGGATGTCCGGAATTTCCTGAACCAATACGTGCTCGACGCCTGTCGTGGGATCTTCCCCGGTATGGACGAGCAACAAGCCCAGCTCATCGTTGCCTTCTCCGAAATCGCCCGCGTGATGATCGAAACGGAGCGGGCGCTTCCGCGTAAATATCAACGCTTCTACAAAATGAAGTTCGTGCTGCGCGCGCCGGATGCGCTGATCCTCGGGGAGTTGGGGCTTTCGCCGGAGGAGTTTGTGCAGTATACGCAGGAGGTGAAGGCATTTATCAGTACGATACCCAAGTGGGGGTAAATTTTGGGCCCGTGGGGGTAGCGTGGCGCGCCAAAATAAAAAATGCCGGTCGCGTGGACCGGCACTTTTCAACTGCATTTCGAAGACTTAACGAGCCCGTGGCGAAGGGCTGTCGCCCGTGGCCGGGGGGCCTTAGTGCGCATCGGTGGGCATGGCCACCGGTTTCCTGGAGAATTTCTGGAGGAAGATCAGGGGGATGCAGAGCAGGACGAAGAAGCCTACCAGCAGGTAGACGTCGTCGAACGTCGTCAGCATCGTCTGTTTGGTGACGACCCCTTCCATGGCGCCGTTGGCCATCGCGTCGGCTTGTTCGGGGGAGAAGCCCTGGGCGATGAAGGAGGCGGCGGCGGAGCCGTGCCGGGCGACATACGCGGGATTGTACACGTTCACGTTTTCCAGCAAAATTGCCCGGTTGATGCCGCTCTTGATGTGGATGATGGTCGTGATGATGGCGATCCCGAAGGAGCCGCCCAGCTGACGCATCATGTTGTTCAGACCGGTGCCCTGACCGATTTCGGGTCCCCTCAGGTCCTGGATGGCCAGGGTGGTTAGGGGTACGAAAAGGACGGCCATCCCCACCCCGCGGATGATGAGCGGCCAGAAGAAGTCGCCCGTACCCGAATTCAGGTTGGAGTTATAGAGCATGTAGCAGAAAATGAAGAACAGGAAGAACCCGCAGGCGGATAGTATCTGCGCGGGTATGCCCCGCTTGAGCATATTACCCACGAAGGGCATCATGCTGATGGTGGCCAACCCCCCAGGTAGCAGGATCAATCCGGTTTGAGCGGCGGTAAAGCCCAGCAAGGTCTGGCAAAAGACAGGGAACACGAAGGTCGATCCGTACAACGCCACCCCAAGCACGAACGAAGTGAATATCCCGATGGTAAAGCTTCGGTGCCGGAGGATTTTGAAGTTGACGATGGGATAGTCGATGCTGGTCTCCCGCCATACGAAACAGATCACCGAGGCGATGGTCGTAAAGGTGAGCAGGGAGATGTACCAGGTCGAGAACCAGTCTTTGTCTTCCCCTTTTTCCAGCACTACCTGTAGGGAGCCCACGGCGATGGCCAGGAAAAGGATGCCCCACCAGTCGATGCGTTTGCCCTTACCGTATCGCGGTGATTCCCGGACAAAGGTGGACACGCAGAACGCGGCGATGGCGCCCACGGGGATGTTGACGTAGAATATCCATTGCCAGTTGATATTGTCGGTGATAAAACCCCCGATGGTCGGTCCGACGGTGGGGCCGACGACGGCCCCCAGACCAAAAAGCGCGGTAGCCATCCCGACTTCCGCCGGCGGCCAGGTTTCCAGCAGGATGGCCTGGGCCGTGGAGATAAGACCGCCCCCGGCGAGACCCTGTAACAGGCGGAAGGCAATGAGCTCCGTCAGGCTATGGGCATTACCGCACAGGAAGGAGGCTATGGTGAACACGATGATCGAGGTCAGGAAGTAGTTCTTCCGTCCGAACCGGTCACCCAGCCACCCGGACATCGGGAGGATGATGACGTTGGCGACGGCGTATCCCGTGACGATCCAGTTGGCGTCTTCCAGGGTAGCGCCGAGGTTTCCCATGATGTCTGGCAGGGCGACGTTCACGATCGTGGTATCGATCAATTCCAGCAGCGAAGCGACGATCACCGTAATGGTGATGATCCATCTTCTAAAACCATATTCTGCCATATACGATCAGTTTATTTTGTGTGAACGGTGACCTTTACGCTCATACCGGGACGGAGACGGGCCATGACGGCGCTGTCTACGTCGAGCCGGATACGAACGGGCACGCGTTGAACGACTTTTACGAAGTTCCCGGTGGCGTTGTCCGGGGGCAGGAGTGAAAACTTAGCCCCGGTGGCGCCGGATACGGATTCGATCGTACCCTGGATCTTGTCGTCGGGGAAGGCATCCACCGCGACATCCACCTTTTGGTTCAGCTTGATATCGTTCATCTGGGTTTCCTTGAAATTGGCCGTGACGTACAGGCTGTCATGTACGATGGAGAACATCGGCGAACCGGCCTGGACGAGCTGCCCGATCTGGATATTGCGCTTGGAGACGATACCGGTGGCGGGAGCGGTGATCACGGTGTAGGACAGTTGCAACGCGGCGTATTCGATATCGGCCTTGCGGGTATCGATGATGGACGCGGTCGCGTTGGTCTGCTGCTCGCTGGTATTGACGCGCTGGTCGAGTACCGGCATTTGGCTCTTGGCGGCTTCCAGGGCATAGTCGGCGGCTTCCTTGTCGGCGGTGGCCTGGTCGAACTGGGCCTTGGTGATCACATGATCGTCGTAAAGGTTCTTATAGCGGTCATAGTCCTGCTGGGCCTTCCAGGCACGTACCTGAGCCTGGTCAATGTTGGCCTTCTGGACGCCGAAGTTGGAGCGGCTTTCGGAAATCGTGGCCCTGTAAGCGGCTACGTTCTTCTCGGCGGCGTTCAGGGCGGCGTTCGCCTGGTCCAGCTTTATCTTGTAGTCCTTGTCGTCCAGCACGACCAGGGTATCGCCTTGGTGGACGACCTGGTTGTCCTGGAAGTTGATGCTGGTTACATAGCCGGGAACCCTGGGGATGACCGGGCTGATGTCCCCGTCGATCTGCGCGTCATCGGTCTCTTCGTGGCTTTGCAGGAAGATATATTCTTTCAGGGTGAAGCCAAGGGCTATGAGCAGCACCAATCCGAGGATGATCGGGAAGACGAGCTTGCGGGGTTTCTTTTCGGGAGTCGTATTCTGTTCCATATAAAAATGCAGTTTTGAAGTAATTATTGGGTTACAGGTGAACGTTACCTGTCGATTTTAGCATGTTATAATAAGCGATCGTGGCGTCGGATTTGGCGACCTCCAGGTTGACCCTGGATTGGTACAGCTGCGTCTGGGCGTCGATCCGATCGGTGGTATTGACGAGGTTGTTCTGGAATTTGGATTCCGTGATCCGCTCGTTCTCTTCGGCCTGGGCGACGGCGACCTGGAGTATCTTGATCTTGTCGAGGGCCTGGAGGTAGCCGAGGTAGGCGGTATGTACGTCCTTGCGGATGTCGTCGTTTATCTGGTCCTTCGAGGTCTGGATCTCTTTTTTCTGGGCTTCCACTTCCCGGACCTTGTTCTTGGTGGTGTACAGGGAGCCTATATTCCAGGAAACCCCCAGTCCCAGCGTGATCGGCGCCAGCACCGTATGGTCTGTGGGGATGGGCTTACCCGTGGGGTTGATGTAGTACATCCCGGCGGTGGCGGCCAGCGTAGGGAGTTTCCCGTCCTGGAGCTTTTTGATGTCGATATCGGTGATCTTGTCCTGGAAAGCGATGTCCTGGAGTTCACGACGATTGGCTCCAGCCTGTGTCAGCAGATCGGAAAACACGGGCTGCTCCTGTAACCGGTAGTTGAAGTCGTTGATGGTCAGCTGTGTGCTGTCGGGCAAACCCAACATGATGTCCATGTCGTAGTTGGCATCCTTGCGGTTGTTCTCCAGTTCGATCTGCTGGAGCTCGATCTGGGACTTCTGCAATTCGAACCGCAATACGTCGTTTTTGGTGGCCAGACCCTGACTTTCATACTTGTTGATTTCGGTCAGCTTCTGTTCCACATCTTCTATATTCCGTTGCACGATCTGCTGGTTTTGCAGGATCTTGTTATAGTTGATGTAGGCGCTGATGATCAGGAAGGTTACGTCGTCCTTGTCCTTGTCGGCGTCCAGCCTGGTGAGCTGTAGCGTCAGGTCGGCCTGCTGCCGGGCGTACTTGAACTGGTTGCCGTTGATGATCGGTTCCGAAATCGCGAGCGTACCCAGGTAGGCCGGAAAATCGAAGTTCAGCTCTATCGGCTTGCCGGGCTGGGTCAAACCCGGAAAATTCAGCGTCCGGGCCAGCATGAGGGCGTGGAGATACTGGAAGCTCACTTTCGCACTGGGCAGGCGTAGGTCTTTCGTCTGGTCCAGTCGGGCGAGCGCTTCGTCGATCTTGTTTTTAGATTGCCTGAGCTGCTTGCTGTTGTCGATCCCCAGCTTGACCGCCTCGTCCAAGGTGATCGTTCGGGGAGACTGGGCCCTTACGCCCGGGAGGGCTAACAGCAAGAAAGCCAGTACTACGATTGTTTGCTTCATATAATCCAGGTTTCTTTTTTGTTTATGATTTGGGTATGCTCAAATGAGCGTGAATCAGGTCTTTCAGGTGGCTTTTCAACCGGACGACGAACTCGGGTGAAAAATCGTTTGGATCGGGGGACAGGATGCCCAGGATCCGGCAATACCACTCCTTGGAAAGGGTCATTTGCGAAATGGTCCCGATGATGGATGCCAGGGTCAGCTCGAGGTCTACTTTGCGGAAAACACCCAGTTTTTCACCATCGTCCATGATCTTATGTATCTGTTCCAGGTTCTTTTCCTTCATCCGCATCAATACCTCCTTGAGGTCGGTGGACTGGAGGGTGGAAAATTGACGGGAAATAATATTGTGGAACCTATAGTTGGAAAGGATACGGTCGACATAGAAATCGATGAGCTTGTACATTTTTTCCATAGGGCTTAGGTGTTCGTCCTTCGCCAGTTCCTCCAATACCCCCGCGGTATACCCGGAACGGTATTCGACGAGCGCTTCGAAAAGCTTTTCCTTGGACCCAAAATAATACGAGATCATGGCCAGGTTGACCCCCGCCATGTGAGCAATATCCCTTACGGAAGTACCCTCGAAGCCCTTGTCTGCGAAGAGCTTTTCAGCCGCACCGAGTATCTGAGATCGTTTGTCCATAAGAATCATCCTTAAATGATGGATATCGGACGCAAAGTTAAACACTTGTTTAAGTCAAACGTTTGTTTAAATGTGAAGGAATTGTTAAATAAAAGATAAGGTGATAACTAAGGAATTAAAAGGATATTAGCGCCATGCAAGTGGAGTTCTCCTACAACAAAGGCCAGGTTATCCAGGCGTTGCGGTACCATTTTATCACGCGGAGGGAGATCAGGTTGATGATTATCCTGGTAAATGTGTTCGCCATCGTCTCGGCGGGCTTCTTTTATTTCAATAAGAAATACCCCTTTGTCTTCCTGACAAGCTCGGTGCTGTGGATGGCTTTGATGGGTGCCTTTTGGTTTTTCCTGCCTTTTTCGATATACCGACGGGAGCGGACGTTCAAGGATCACTTCAAGGCAAGTCTGGAGCCCCAGCATTTTTTTATCACCAACGGCGCCGGCGGCCGGACCTGGTCATGGAGCGAGTTTAGTACCTGGCTGGAGACGCCGCAGTTCTTTCACCTTTATTTCGACAGCCGGTCGTTTTTCCTATTGCCCAAGTCGGCCTTTGGGGAACGGGTGGGCGAGGCCAGGGCGATCCTCCGGGAGCGGATTGCCCGGAAGGGGGCCTAGAGAAGGTTTTTCTCCATTATATAATGTGGTATGGTGACTTCCACGAACTCGGGGCCCGATACCGTATACCCCATTTTTTCGTAAAATCCCCGCGCGGAGGCCCTGGCGTGCATGGTGACCTTGGCATAACCGTGGTCCCGGGCCACGGTTTCGGCAAAACGGATCATGGCCCGTCCCACGCCCTTACCCTGGGCTTCTTTGCTGACGGCCATTTGCCTCAGCCGTAGACTGGCGGTGTTCTGGGGGGTCAGGACGCAACAGGCGACCATGCGTTCCTCTTCGAACGCGGCGATCAGGATGTCGTCGCGTTCGGCGGCCAGGTCTTCTTCGGAAAAGGTCAATCCCAGTGGTCTCCGCAGAATTTCGTCCCGGAGCTCCACCATTTTACGGTATGCAGAAGAGTCGTGTTCGATGATCCGAAGTGCCATGTCCGCGGGGGCATTGTAGGGGGCTCAAGGTAGGCCAAATCGGCGACAGAAAGTCCGCTTTATGTGGATTTTTCGCCCACTTATGGGTAGGTTGGCCTTTTTTAGGAAAACTTGCGGTCCGCATGGTTATTAACTCAAAAATTATATTTTTGCACCCAGTAACTAAATTTTACTATCATGTCAGACATTGCAACAAGAGTAAAGAAAATCATTGTTGACAAATTGGGTGTTGATGAAGCAGAGGTAAATCCGGAGGCGTCCTTCACGAACGATCTGGGTGCTGATTCATTGGATACCGTTGAATTAATCATGGAATTCGAGAAAGAATTCAATATCTCCATTCCCGACGAACAAGCTGAAACTATCACTACCGTAGGCCAGGCAATTGCTTATTTGGAAGAACACGCCAAATAATTTCTAATCAGCTACACTACACCACGCGGACCAAATTCCCGGCTTGCATATATGGAATTAAAAAGAGTAGTTGTTACTGGAATGGGCGCCCTTACCCCATTGGGCAACAATGTGCCTGACTTCTGGAATGGTTTGATCAATGGTGTATCGGGCGCCGATTTCATTAAGGCCTTTGACGTTTCTAAATTCAAGACCAAGTTTGGTTGCGAGCTGAAGAACTTCGACCCTTTTGATTACCTGGACAAGAAGGAAGGCCGCAAGCTGGATAGATTTACCCAAACGGCCATCATCGCCAGCGACCAGGCGGTCGCCGATGCCGGTATCACCAAGGACAATGTCAACCCGGACAGGGTAGGTGTTATTTTTGCAAGCGGTATCGGCGGCCTCATCACCTTTCAGAACGAGGTGACCGAATTTGCCAAGGGCGATGGCACTCCCCGATTCAATCCTTTTTTTATTCCCAAGATGATCCTGGACATCGCGGCGGGGCATATCTCCATGCGCCACGGTTTCCGGGGACCCAACTTCGCCGTCGTTTCTGCGTGCGCCTCCTCCACCAATGCCATCATAGCCGCCTTTACCGAACTACGGTTGGGCAGGGCGGATGTGGTCCTTACGGGTGGCAGCGAAAGCGTGATCAGCGAAGCCGGCGTGGGTGGCTTTAATGCCATGAAGGCCCTCAGCGAGCGAAACGGCGATCCCAAGACGGCATCCCGTCCCTTCGACAAGGACCGGGATGGTTTTGTGATGGGAGAAGGCGCGGGCGTGCTCGTTTTGGAAGAGCTGGAGCACGCCAGGGCCAGGGGCGCAAAGATTTACTGCGAAATTGCGGGGGGCGGTGCCAGCGCGGATGCCTATCACATGACGGCTCCCCACCCGGAAGGTTTGGGTGCGCGGAACGTGATGATCGCCGCGCTCGCCGACGCGGGTATGCAACCTTCGGATATCGATTACATCAACGTACACGGGACGTCCACACCCCTGGGCGACCTGGCGGAGTCCAAAGCCATCCAAATGGTTTTTGGCGAGCACGCGTACGAGCTCAATATCAGTTCTACCAAATCGATGACGGGCCACCTCCTGGGCGCCGCGGGGGTCATCGAGGCGATCGCCTGTATCATGAGTGTGCAGCACAATATCGTCCCACCTACCATCAACCACTTCACGGATGATCCGGAGCTGGACAGTCGCTTTAATTTTACCTTCAATAAAGCCCAGGAACGGACGGTCAACGCCGCGCTGAGCAATACCTTCGGTTTTGGAGGACATAATGCGTCGGTGATTGTCAAAAAATTCGTAGATTAAACGTGTGAAGTTCCCTCTACTACGGCACATATTTCCTGCACGGTCGGCTTTTGAAAAGAATCTGCGTAATGTATTGGGTTTCAGCCCCCGTCATCTCGCCCTGTATAAAACGGCGCTGAGCCACCGCTCTATTAAGGAGGGCAGCGATCAGAACAACGAGCGATTGGAGTTCCTGGGGGACGCCGTTCTCAGCACCGTCGTCGGTGACTTCCTGTTTAAAAAGTATCCCTATAAGGGGGAAGGCTTCCTGACGGAAATGCGGTCCAAGATGGTGAACCGTTCGATCCTGAACGAGGTGGCCCTGAAAATGGGGCTCAAGAAGATCACGCTCTATAACAAGCACGACAATTCACTCAAGATTTCCCAGATATTCGGGAATACCCTGGAGGCCCTGATCGGGGCCATCTACCTGGACCTCGGGTACCAAAGCACCAAGCGCTGGATCATGAAGCGGGTCATCCTCCCTTATTTCTTTTTGGACGAGCTCGAAAACCTCGAGATCAACCATAAGAACAAGCTCTATGGTTGGGCCTCCAAAAATGGCAAGGTCCTCGAATTCGAGACAGTAGACGAGCGTTTCGAGAACGGCCGCCGGTTATTCACCGTAGCCGCCGTAGTCGATGGGGCCGTCATTTCCGAAGGAAAGGGCTACAATAAAAAGGATGCCAGCCAGATCGCCGCCCAGGTGGCGGTGGAGAAGCTGGGATTGGCGGACAAGGTTGAGTAAGGTTGCGTACGCTTTGGAGCTCACTCCTGCGGGAAGTCCATCAATTTCGACGGTGGCAGGTCGAGCCCTTCCGCGAGCTTTCGGAGCGTCGTCAGTGTCAGGTTAGCCTTATTGTGAACGATCTTGTTGATCTTGCCCAGACTGACGCCGCTGAGCGTCGCGAGTCTGCGTTGACCAACCCCCTTTTCTTCCATCAGGCTTACCAGGTGCACTGCAAACTTCCCCAGCCAGATTAAATCTTTTTCCTCCATGAGATCGATTTGGATGGAAGGTTATTCTTTTTTAGAAAAAAAGTGTACCCCGATCTATGTACACGTTGCAAATCGTTTTACCTTTATGCGAGGTAAAAAAGGGTTGCATCATGGCTGCTATTACTCCCGGAGACCTTTCCATAGACATAGAGCTGGCCAAACGTATAAAGGCCAGGGACCTACAAGCCTACCGGGTGCTGATCGACCGGTACTATCCCTTTATATACACCGTTGCCTATGCCCTTCACCGGGACGATGACGTAGCCAATCAATACGTCATGGATGTATTGTCCCATGCGTGGAATCACGCAGACGCCCTCCGTTTCAAGGGATCGCTCCGGCCGTATTTTTTCCAGCTGATCTATGCGAAGTATCAGCGCTATCTATCCTTTTTTCCCACGGTAAAAGAAATCATATGAAACCTGCATTTCAGAAGGACCCCGAAGCCGTATTGACGGGCTTTTTCGGGAGCTATACCCTTTCGGAGGCCCGGCTGTTGCTTTGGGAGATGGCATCACAGGCGTTGTGCGCCTCCGACGACGAGCTGGGCGAATTCAGCCGTAAGGAATTGCTCGCGGGGTACGAGGCGCTGGATCTGCTGCTCGAGGCGGCGCATTGTGTGAGTGGGATCTATAACTGATCTACGCGGACCCATTGCATGCCTGCGGCGATGGCGGATTGGACGCCGGCGTCGCCGTCTTCGAAGACCATACAGCGGGCGGGATCGACGCCTAGCTCATGGGCGGCCTTGAGGAATGGATCGGGGGCGGGTTTGCCGTGTTCCGTTTCGCCGGCGCATACCATGACTTCCACGAGACCGGTTATGCCGAGGATGCCCAGGGTGCGCGTGACGGTGGCCCTGCGGCCCCCTGAAACAACGCCTATCCGAACTTTACCGGCGTGATCGATCAGGTGGCGGAGCACGAAGTCGACCGGCTTGGTTTCGTGTATATACTTGTCGTAGTACAACTGGGATTTCATGGAGGCGAACTGGGCTGGGTCCAGTGTTTTGCCATAGCGATGGGCGATTTCGGTGCAGACCCTTACGGTGGGCCAGCCGGCCAGCTCGTCGATAATAGCGCCGTCCAGGTCTATATCGAAATGGGTCCGCGCCACCTCCACATATGAAGCGGTATGGGCCTTCATGTTGTCGGCCAGGGTGCCGTCACAGTCGTATAAAAAGGCCTGAAAATCCCCGCTGGTCAGGGAGCAGAGCTTGTCGTAACGGGTAACGGGGGACAAGGCGGAAACGTCCATATCTCAAATTTGAAAGCGCAAAGATACGAAACTCTAGGTCGACGCCCCGGCCTTTTCCGTATCGGGTGTCGCGTCGGTATTGGCCGCCGCGGCAGCCTTTTCGACATCCCGGATTACCAGCTCCGACAATTTCCTGAAGTCTATTCCCGTCAGCTGCGCAAGGTTCAGCACGTCGCGGTAAGCCAGCGTATCCGGCTTCAGGACCTTTTTGGTAAAGCGTTCGTAATTGAGGTGCAGGTCGGCTGCCACGACGGAACGCGGGATGATGTTGAATATTTCAGCGAACGAATTCAGGTCGCCTGCCTGCCAGACGCTCCGGACATACTTGTAGCGATGGTCGATTTCTTGCATTAGAGAAAATTTAAGAGAAAACAAAATTAGCCTTTGTATATATAAAAAATGAAATTATTTATTTAGTAAAATGTATGTTTGTGTGGAAGAATATAGGAACATATTCCAACAGGAAATTTGCCGTTCATTGCGCGAAAATTCACGCACCTGCTGCGCTGGCGGACTTTTGATTGTTCAAAGAAAGTGTTGGGGAGATCAGGCGGATGGAGCCGGGTCGATGCCCTTTATGGCAAGTTCGATCAACGCGGGGATCGGTATTCCTGTCAAATCGGATAACCCTACCATGTCAACCAATAGAAATTGATCCGGTCGACTCATTCTTCTGATAAAACTGTTATAGTGTAAACCAAGATCGGCGGCAACCACCGATTTGGGAACGATTTCAAAGATTTTGGAGAAGGATTTCAGGTCTCCAGACATCCATATGCTTTTAACATGCTGGTATCTAACATCTTGTTTCATTGAAGTGTGGGATAATAAGTGAAGTAAACCCTTGCTCGTATGTAGATCGGACAGCACAAATTTAGTTAAAAAATGAAGTTATTTACACATAAAATCGTCGGTTTGTAGTGGGTGATATTGGATCGATTACTTAACATTGTATATAAACGGATTTCAAGGTATGCTATCATTTAGGCGAAAAAGCAAAGATGCCAGGTACGTGCATGTAAGGTTTGCATGGCAGGCAGGTGAATTCAAACATCTGCTACAGATAACGGACTTCGTGCCAAAGACCGTGCTGGGGAGGGACATGCGTATTTCGGGAAATAAGATCGTCAAGCTATTGGAGGATCCAAGCTTGTTGAGTCTGGCAGATTGTATCCGGTTAGCCGAATTGACCGAGGTACCCCTGTACGAACTGATAGCCGTAGGGGTCGATGATATTGGATCTTGAGCGGTAGATTATACCTCCGCCAGGTATTTATGAACGAAACTGATGGCCATCGAGCCTTCGCCGACGGCGGAGGCCACGCGGTTCATCGCGCCGGCGCGGACGTCCCCCGCGGCAAAGATGCCGGGGCAGCTGGTTTCCAGGAGATATGGGTCGCGGTTTTGCTTCCATATTTTCCGGAACGAATCATAGGCGGCAAGGTCCCGGCCGGTTTCGATGAATTCTTTGTCATTCTTGATGATGTCCAGCTGTATCCAGTCCGTGAAGGGCTTGGCGCCGATGAAGATGTAGAGCGCGGCGGCATCGAAGGTTTTTTGCTCGTTCGTTTTCAGGTTTTGCAACACGAGGCGCTCCAGGCAGCCGTTGCCCTGGGCTTCCTCGACTTCGGTGCAGGGCATCACTTCGATGTTTTCGGTGGCGGCTATCTGGTTGATCAGATAAGCGGACATGGTGGCGGTCAGGTCTTCGCGGCGGATGACGATATAGACCTTTTGGGCGTATTTTGACAGGTACATGGCGGCCTGGCCCGCCGAATTTCCACCGCCGATGATAAACACCTCTTTCCCTTTGCAGGCGGCGGCTTCGGTGGTGGCGGCGCCATAGTAGATGCCCGCGCCGGTGAAGTTTTCGACACCTTTTACCTCCAGGCGGCGGTAATCCACCCCGGTGGTGATGACGATGGCCCGGCTGTTGATGGCCGGCCTGTCATCAAGGACGATAGTTTTGTATCCGTCCTGCTGGCGGATTTCCTTGACCTCGCTGGGCGAAAGGAATTCGGCACCCAAACGGGTGGCCTGGCTGATCGCGCGACGGGTCAGGTCGGCGCCGCTCAGACCCGCCGGAAAACCAAGGTAGTTCTCGATCCTCGAGCTGGTCCCCGCCTGGCCTCCGGGCGCCCGGCGTTCGATCAGCAGGGTCTTCAACCCTTCGGACGACCCGTACACGGCGGCGGCCAGACCCGCGGGACCGGCGCCGATGATGACCACGTCATATATTTCGTTTTTGACCTGGCTGTTCAACCCGATCTTGTCGGCTATTTGCCGGACGGTGGGGCGGGCAATAAATTGACCATCCTCGAAGAGGATCAACGGGAGATCGGTTGTCGTCAGGTTGTTCATCTCCAGTTTTTTCTTGGCCTCCTGGTTGGTCTCTACATCAAACCAGGCGTAGGGGATGAGGTTACCCGCCAGGTAGTCCTTGATCTCATGAGACTTGGGGGAGAACTGATAACCGACCAGCTTGATGCCCCTGAATCTGGGTTTGTAGTGGCTTTGCCAGTCATCCAACAGGTCGTCGATGACCGGGTACAATTTTTCCTCCGGGGGATTCCAGGGCTTTGTCAGGTAGTAGTCCAGCTGGACGTTGTTGATCGCCTTGATGGCGGCCTGGGTGTCGGAATAGGCCGTCAGCAGCACGCGCTTGGCGTCCGGGTAGAACTTCATCGCCTCGTGGAGGAAGTCCACGCCCTCCATTTCGGGCATGCGTTGGTCGACCAGGAAAAGGGCGACTACGTCGCTCGCGTTCTGGAGCTCGACCAGGGCCTCCAGCGCCTCTTTTGCGGAGGAAGTGCTGATGATCTTGTAGTCCTGGTTGTATTTCGTCTTCAGGTCCCGGCCTATGGCGCGTAGGACCTGGGGGTCGTCGTCGATGGAAAAGATGATGGGTTTTGTCATAGATTAAGCATTAATGGGGAAACAAACTGTAAAGGCCGTATGTCCGGGTGCGGAGTCTACTTTTATCCAACCGTTGTGCATCTTGACGATGCGAAGGACTACTTCCAGTCCCATACCGGTGCCTTTGCCTATTTCCTTGGTGGTAAAAAAAGGATCGAATATGCGGGACTTGATGTCATCCGGTATGCCGGGTCCGTCGTCGATCACGCTCACCAGGACGTTGTCCTTGACCCTTTGGGTCTTGATGGTCAGGTTTCCCTTGTGGGACGATTCCATGGCGTCCAGGGCGTTGTCGATAAGGTTGGTCCAGACCTGGTTGAGCTCGCCGATGAGGGCTTTGACGGGCGGCAGCGTCGGGTCGAATTCCTCGTGCAGGGTGATGTTCCCCTTTTTGACCTTGTACCCAAGCATGGTGAGCGTATTGCGAATCCCGACGTGAATATCCGCGAATTGCTTGTCGGGCGCCTGGTCCATATGGGTGTATGTTTTGACCGAGGCTACGAGGTCGGCGATGCGCCTGGCGGACTCGGCGATGTCCTGTACCATGCGATCGGTTACCAGCAGGTTGTTGATCCAGCCGAATACGGCGGGCAGGTATTCCCTGGGAATATGGGCGTTGAACGAACGGATGTCTTCGGTCTCAAAGCCGAATTCCACGAGGTTCTCCACCAGCTCGTACTGGCCGTGCACACCCAGCTCCTCCAGGATGTCTTCGATGTCGTTTTCTTTTTCGCTGCGTTGCTTGAGGCTCAGGGTCACGGTTTTCCGATCGTTGAGGATGCGGAAAAGCTCGTTGGACACCGCGTCCACCTGCTCCGGCTCCATCCGTACGGAGATGACCGATTTGAAGTCTTCCGGCTGCAGCTTCAGGTGCTTGAGCAGCGAGTCGGAGTCCCGGACGATCGCGGAGGCCGGGTTGTTGAGCTCGTGCGCCATCCCGGCGGATAGCTTGCCGAGGGCCAGCATCTTTTCGTTTTGCTGCTGGAGCGCGGTAAACGTCCGCACCCGGTTGGTCATGACGTGCACCAGCGCCTGTGTCAGCTCGAATTGGGAACGGATCAGGTCGTTCATGTGCTCGGAGGGGAAGGTCATCAGCTGCGTGTCACCGACGATCACGGCGTACCCGGACGCCATCTTCCCGCGGGAGTAGGGAAGGTAGCCCGTTATGTCCCCGGGTAGGAAGGTGCCGATCTCCTGTTTGATACCGCCGATGGGCATAAAGACCTTGAGGGAGCCGCTGATGACGAGGTGCGTGCCTGGGAGGGGTTTCCCGGGCTCGCTCAACAGCTCGCCGTCCGGCAGCATGCGGCACTCGCTGCGGTCGATCATCCATTGCAGCTGGTCTTCCGGGACGTCCTTGAGGGCGTCAAAGGTTTTTAGGAGGGAGGGGGTGCAGGGGATCATGTGGGCGAAATTACTTAAAGTAACCTTTTGCCGTTTGGGCGGTAGTTACGATTATGAACAATATCGCGTTATTTTTTGGTTGGTGGATGGCGGCGTTCCCTGCGGCGCTTGCCGGCCCGGGGGAGCCGGCGCCGGCTTTCACAATGAAAGACCTGGACGGCCGGGCGGTTTCCCTATCGGACTACCGAGGTAGGGTGGTCGTCATCGACTTTTGGGCTACCTGGTGCGTACCCTGCCGGGAGGCGTTGCCCGGGATCCGGCTGGCGGTGGAAAAGTATAAGGCCGACACGTCGGTCGTTTTCCTGTTTGTGGATACGCGGGAAAAGGTTTCTGACCCGAGCGGTCTTATTCGTCAATTTTTGTCGGAGAACAACTATCCGTTCAGGGTTCTGCTCGATCCTCACGGGAACCCGTATTATCAGCAGTTTGGCATGGCGGGAATACCTACCCAATTTGTCATCGACGGGCGCGGTGCGGTGCGGTTCAAGCACGAGGGATATGACCCGCGGCTGACGGACCAACAGGCGGCCAAGGCATTGGTTGGGATGATCGAGGCTAGTCGGCTGCCAGAAAGGCCTTGATGCCTTTTTGGACTTCTGGGACGCTAAAGCCTGGCGCCAGGTGACCGGAGGGGTTGTCTATGACTATCAGTTGGGCGTGAACCAGTTTGGAGAATTCCATGGCGGGGTGCGGATTAACGAGGTGGTCCTGGAGGGAGGAGATAATCAGCATTTTGCCTTTTATCCTTTTTGCTGCTGCGTCGAGCCCGCCATAAGGCTTGCCGATGTCGTGGCCGATGACGGCGTCGATCTGTGTAAGCTGGTCGTTCCAGTCGACGCGGTTGTTGTTCTCTACGTTTTTCATCCAGTCGTCATAGTTGGTTGTTAACCGGTCCGTGGGTGTCGTGATGCCCAGGTCCATCAGCATATTGGCGGCGACGATGTTCGGGTTTTTTGTATAGCGCCCGTGGTTGAAGGCGCTGTCGTTTTCGACGATCCGCTTGAAGAGGTGGTAGAGCATCAGGTCATAGGCCGTTGGTTTGGGGCTGCCGACGATGGGGATCAGCCGGTCGGTGAAATCCGGATAGCTGACAGCCCATTGGAAGGTCTGGATACCGCCCATGGAGATACCGATGATGGCGAAGGCTTTTTCTATTTTTAATTGTTGGGCTAGCCGGTGCTCGCTTTCGACCATGTCCTTTATGGAGATTTGTGGGAAATCCGGACCGTGCTGCGTTTCGCTGTTCGACGGCGAGCTCGATACGCCGTCGCCCAGGGCGTCGATGATGATCAGGCAGAAACGGGTGGTGTCTATGACGAGCCACGGGTTTGTGTATTCGATGCTTTTGGCGGTGCCGCCGTACCAGCTGGGGAAGAGGATGGCGTTGGTGCGTTGTTCGTTCAGCTTTCCGTGGATGCGATAGCCCAGGTGGCAGGATTGCAGGGTTTGGCCGGAGGTTAGAGGGAGGTCGCCCAGCTGGGCGGTGTGTTGCTGGGCGCTGGCGCTTTGGGTGAGGAGGAGGAAGAGGATGAGGCGGTTCATAGGGTGAATATAAGGCGGTTAGCGTCTTCCCAGGCGACAAATAATGAAAGCGCCAGGAGCACGACGTTGATGGCCAGGAATAGCTGCCGGGACGAACAAGTTCGCCCAGTCTGCTGCGAAATAAAAAACGCGACCGACTACGTCGGCCGCGCTACGGCATTTTGGGCTGGCGGAGAGGGAGGGATTCGAACCCTCGATAGGATTTCTCCTATACACACTTTCCAGGCGTGCCAATTCAACCACTCTTGCACCTCTCCTTTGGGAAGGGGGCAAAGGTAGGGGTTTTGGGGTTATATGGCGAATATTTTTTGGGCGTTGGCGGTGGTTGTGGAGGCGATGGTGGCGGCGGGAAGGTTGTAGATGGTAGCGAGCTGGTCGATGACGTAGCGGAGGTAGGCGGGCTCGTTTCGTTTGCCGCGGAAGGGGACGGGGGTCAGGTAGGGGGCGTCGGTTTCGAGGACGAGGTGCTCGAGGGGGATTTGGGTGAGAACGGTGGGGAGGGTCGAGTTCTTGTAGGTGACGACGCCGCCGATGCCGAGGTAGAAGCCGGCGTCTATGATGGCGCGGGCGGATTCGTAGGTGTCGCCAAAGCAATGGAAGATGCCGCGGAGGCCTCGGGCGGTGTATTCCCGGACGACGCGGAGGGTCTCGGGCATCGCGTTGCGGGTGTGGATGACGATGGGGAGGCGGTGGGTGAGGGCGAGCTCGATCTGGGCGCGGAAGGCTTCGTATTGCTGGGTTTCGTAGGTGCGGTCCCAATAGAAGTCGAGACCTATTTCGCCGACGGCGGCAAAGGGGCGGCGGGCGAGCCAACCTTCGACGATGTCGAGCTCGGCCTGGTATTCCGCGTTGACGGAGGTGGGGTGCAGACCCATCATGGGGATGCAGATACCGGGGTATTGGGCTTCGAGGGTCAGCATGTCGTCGATGACGGTGCTGTCGATGCCGGGGAGGTAGAACTTTTGTACGCCTTCGGTTTGGGCGCGGGCAATGACCTGGGCGCGGTCGGAGGTGAACTGCTTACCGTATATGTGGGTGTGCGTGTCTACAATGGATACCATGGCGGGGCAAAGGTAAGCGAAAACGGGGGCGGTGGGGAGAAGCTGGACAATTTTGGCAGCGGCGCAACGTTTTATACAAAACAAAAAAACCTACTAATCTGAATCTTTATGAAGAAAACGCTTTTTAAGGCTCCCCTCGTATTGCTTGCCTGCAGCGGTCTGATCTGGGCGGCTTGTACCAAAAATTCGGCTAACAACAAGCCGGCGAATGTCTCCAATACCACGACGTCGGCCCAGGCGGACGCCAGCGCCGACCAGGCGTTTAACGGGGTTACGGCCAACGTTATGACGCTAAACGTAAACGGCGAAGCGCTGGGGTCGGTCAACGATTCGACCAGCTCTTTTAGCCAGGCAATCGGCAAGGCGCACATCGCGGGCGTGACCACCTTCGGTCCCGGCGGCGATACGAGCTCGCTGTCCATCAGCGTGACGCCGACTACGCCCGGCGTTTTCCCCAAAACAGTCACGATCAGCTTCGGGAACGGGTTTACCGATCTATGGGGCAATGTATATACGGGTTCGATTTCGATGGTGTTTACGGGGCCGCTGTCGGTCGCCGGCAATTCGGCAACGACGACATTTACCAACTATTCGGTGAATAGCATCGGGCTGAGCGGTACGCACGTAATCACCAATGCGAGTGCGGGTAACAAAATCGCCTTCAACATCCAGATCGAGAACGCCAAGATCACGGTCGGCACATTCTGGGTTACCTGGAGCGCCAACCACACCTGGACGATGACAGCCGGCGCCTCGACGCCCTGGTATCCGTTTGATGATACCTACTCGGTAACGGGTCAGGGCGGGGGAAGCACCTCCACCAATTTCACCTGGACGTCCACCATACAGACCGCGTTAACCAAGGCATATATCTGCCCCTGGTTTGAGGCTGGAACGGTCCAGGTCGTGACGAATTACGGCACCGGCGTTTTGGACTTCGGTTCGGGAACCTGTGATAATCAAGCTACTGTAACGGTTGGGGATAGCACCAGAACGATCACTTTGGGTCGTTAACTGATTGTTATTTTTAAATTTAGTTTGGTAATTCGAAAATCCGCAGTAATTTAGTACAGTTTTCATAGGGTACGGATTAAAAACGGGCCAGGGTATCTACCCAGGCCCTTCTTTTTTCCAAGACCAACCCAATTACCTGACCCTAATATTGTTATATACTTATTTTTTCCATCATATAACCGTTTTCCGTGAGGTATTGAAGCACCCTCGGGAGGGCAAAGGTTACATGCGGGAAGGCTTTTTCACTATCGTGAAAGACGATGATCGCCCCCGGTTTTACGGCGTGAATCACATTCGAAACACATTTTTCCCCAGAAATTTTCCGGTCGAAATCGCCGCTTAGGACGGTCCACATGATGGGCGTCATTTGGAGCGCGGGCTTGGACAATTGCGCCAGCTGGAACCTGGTGATCCTGCCGTATGGCGGGCGGAACAGATGGGAGTCGACGAGCTTGGCGGTCTTAAGTATGTCGTCGAAGTATTGCTTGTCGGGGGTCTTCCAGCCATTGAGGTGGTTGTACGTGTGATTGGCGGTGCGATGTCCTTCCGCAAGAATACGGTTGTAGAGTTCCGGATATTGGGTTACGTTCTTGCCGATGCAAAAGAACGTGGCCCTGGCTTTGTATCGCCTGAGCTGTTCGAGGATGAACGGAGTGGCCTCGGGATGCGGTCCGTCGTCGAAGGTGAGGTATATCTTTTTTTCCTTGCCGGGCATCCGCCAGACACAATCCGGATAGACCTGGCGGAGGAGCCAGGATGCGGTAGTCAAATACAACATGACATAAAGGTAATGATATACCTTTGCGCCATGAGTTCTGCGCAAAAAGTAAGGGTACGATTCGCGCCCAGCCCCACGGGGGGCTTGCACCTGGGTGGCGTCCGCACGGTTTTATTCAACTATCTCTTTGCCCGCCGGCATGGCGGGGATTTCGTTTTGCGCATCGAAGACACGGATCAAACGCGGTTCGTGGAGGGCGCGGAAGAATACATTCAGCGCTGTCTGGAATGGTGCGGGCTGGAGCCGGACGAAAGCCCGTTCAAGGGCGGTCCCTACGGACCCTACCGGCAAAGCGAACGGAAGCCGATGTACCGGGAATTCGCTTTGCTGCTGGTGGAATCGGGGAAAGCTTACTATGCTTTCGATACGCCGGAAGAGCTGGAATATATGCGATCGAGCCTTAAGACGGCCGAAAACCCCAATCCCCAATACGACCACCGGCTGCGGATGCAAATGCGCAATTCCCTTTCTTTGCCCCAAGAGGAGGTCGACCGGTTGATTCAAGGGGGCGCCCCGTATGTCATTCGTATCCGGATGCCTGAGGGCGAGACCATCGGGTTTAGGGATATGATCCGCGGCGAGGTTACGTTTCAGACGGGGCAGGTGGACGACAAGGTCCTACTGAAGGCGGACGGGATGCCTACCTATCATCTGGCGGTGGTCGTGGACGATTACCACATGAAAATAACCCATGCTTTCCGGGGCGAAGAATGGTTGCCCTCGGCGCCGGTGCATCTGCTGTTGTGGAAGTACCTGGGATGGGAGGAAAGCATGCCGCAATGGGCACACCTTCCCCTGATCCTGAAACCGGACGGGAATGGGAAGTTGAGCAAACGCGACGGAGACCGGTTGGGTTTCCCGGTTTTTGCGATGGACTGGAAAGATCCGAAAACCGGGGAGCTGACAAAGGGCTTCAAGGAGCTCGGGTTCCTGCCGGAGTCCTTTGTGAATATGCTGGCGATGCTGGGGTGGAATGATGGGACGGAGCAGGAGATATTTACGCTTGACGACCTGGTGGCCCGCTTCGACATGGACCGCGTGCACAAGGGCGGGGCGAAGTTTAATTTTGATAAGGCGAAGTGGTTCAATCATGAGTGGATAAAGTTTTATCCGGCAGAGGGGTTGTATGAGCTCGTGGAGCCGTTGTTTGCGGCGAAAGGGGTGGTTTCTGCGAGCGCGGGCTCCAGGGGCGCGGTGACGCGGGAACGGATCGTCGATGTGATCCGCCTCGTGAAGGAGCGCTGTACCTTCCTCACGGACTTCTGGGACCAGAGCTACTTCTTCTTCGAGGACCCGGTGGAATACGATATGGTTGCGGTGGGGCCGAAGTGGAATGAAAAGAATAAGGCGTTCTTCGAGGCGTTGTCCGCGGATATCAAACAGCTGGTCGACTTCGACGCGGCTTTGCTGGAGACCAACTTCAAGGCGCTGGCCACCGCGCATGGGATCAAGGCGGGGGAGCTGCAGATGCTTTTCAGGGTGATGCTGGTGGGGGGGAAGTTCGGGCCGTCGCTGTTCGGGATTGCGGCGTTCCTGGGGAAGGAGAAGACGGCCCACCGGATCGACAAGGCCGTGGCGGTGTTTGGATGAAGCACGCGGGAGAATAAAAATTGCTTTCTATGTATACTACGCTTCTGACGGAGGTAAGGGACGGTATTTGTATCATTACGATCAACCGGCCGGACAAGCTCAACGCCCTCAACCGGACGGTGATGGCGGAGCTGGACCAGGCGGTGGCCGCGCTGATCGCGGACCCGGCGGTCCGGGGCGCCGTCATTACGGGGGCGGGGCCCAAAGCCTTTGTGGCGGGAGCCGACATCAGTGAGTTCGTGGGGTTGTCGGTAGAGGAAGGGAAGGCGCTCGCCAAAAAAGGACAGGACATATTTGCCCGCATCGAACAATCGCCTAAGCCTATCGTGGCGGCGGTTAATGGGTTCGCCCTGGGGGGCGGATGCGAGCTGGCCATGGCCTGCCACTTCCGGATCGCCTCCGACCTGGCAAAGTTCGGTCAACCCGAGGTGAACCTGGGGTTGATCCCGGGCTACGGCGGGACGCAGCGGCTCACCCGGCTGATCGGGAAGGGCAGGGCGACCGAGCTGATCATTACCGGGGCGACGATAGACGCGACCCGGGCGTCGCAGTATGGTCTCGTGAATGATGTCGTGAGCCCGGAGGCCCTGTTGGAAAAGACGTTATCCATTCTTCAGGTGGCGTGCGGCAAGGCGCCCCTGGCCGTCGCCCATAGCATCGCGGCGATCAACGCATCCTACGAGCCGGGGGGATTCGCCGCGGAGATCGAGGGGTTCGGGGCTTGTTTCGGGACGGAGGACATGATCGAGGGGACGGCGGCGTTCCTCGAGAAGCGCAAGGCGCATTTCCAGGGGAAATAGGGCGCAGCCCATGGCAGGGTCGCGGCCGTCGGTGGCAGGCGGAGGCCGGCTGCCCCGGAGGCACCAACGATCGTTAGCTTGCCCGGCGGGAACCCGCGCTGGGCCTTCCTTTTTAGATAGTTCACAAAAATGGTGGGTTTTTGTTTGAAAAAATCAACGAAGGCGCTATATTTGTGAAGTCTACTTAAATGGTAGGGATATGAAGCGTCATAATAAACACATGATGGAGTGCTGTTGTTCCCCTTGTAACCGGGGACGGGGCGTTTGCATGCTTACGGATCATTAGTCAAAAAAACTGATTATACAACGTGCAAAGGCCTTCGGAAATACCGAAGGTCTTTGTTTTTCGGCGGCAAATTCTTTAGGAATTTAATTCGCCGCCGAAAAATATCAATGATGGGCCTTCGGCCGGCGGGCCCGTGGTCCGCCATAAAACAAAAACCAGCGTTATGCAGAGTTTCAGGACTGAACTGGAAAACCCGATCGTCGAAAAAGACATTATCGACCTGGAGAAAAAGATCAAGCTCTTCCGGGACGGGAAGATTCCCGATGAGAAATTCCGGAGCCTCCGATTGGCTAGGGGTATTTACGGACAACGTCAGCCGGGCGTGCAGATGATCCGCATCAAGCTTCCCTTCGGGAAGATGACGTGGGCGCAATGGAAGCGGATCTCGGACATATCCGACGAATATGCGACCGGGAACCTGCACCTCACGACCCGCCAGGACATCCAGATCCACTTTGTGAGCCTCGACCGGACGCCCGAGCTTTGGGCCAAGCTGGAGGAGGAGTCCATAACGATACGCGAGGCGTGTGGGAATACGGTGCGCAACATCACGGCCTCCGACCAGGCCGGGATCGACCCGCTGGAGCCCTTCGACGTGACGCCTTATGCGCACGCGGCCTTCACCTATTTCCTGCGCAATCCGGTTTGCCAGGACATGGGTCGCAAGTTCAAGATCGCGTTTTCTTCGAGCGAAAAAGATACCGCCTTTACTTTCATCCACGATATCGGCGTCATTCCCAAGGTGCGCTACGAGCAGGGCAAAGAGATCCGCGGATTCAAGGTCCTGTTGGCCGGGGGGCTCGGGGCGCAGCCGATGCTGGCCTATGTGGCGCACGAGTTCCTCGAGGCCGACCTGCTGATCCCCTACATCGAAAACGTGCTCCGGGTATTTGACCGGCATGGCGAACGGGCCAGCCGGCACAAGGCGCGGTTGAAATTCCTGCTCCAAAAGATCGGGCTGGAGGAATTCAACCGGCTGGTGGAGGAGGAACGCGTGGCGCTCAAGAATCACCGGGTGCACGTCGACGCGGATGTGTGGCCGGCGCCGGAATTGCCCGCCCTCTATACCCCCATACCCGCCTATTCCATCAAAAACCCGCTCCAGTACGAGCTATGGAAGCAGACCAATGTTTTCGAGCAGAAACAAGAGGGGTACTTCGGCGCTTATGTTCGCGTGAGCCTGGGGGACCTGCCGTCCGAGACCGCCCGCCAGCTGGCGGACCGCCTGAAATTGGTGGCGGCGGACGACGTCCGGGTAACGGTCAACCAAGGCTTGCTTTTCCGGTATATCCGGCCCCAGCACCTGCCCTATTTCTTCAGCGTGCTGGAGAGCTATGGGTTGGGCGCGCCCGGTTTCGACAGCGTAGCCGACGTGACGGCCTGTCCAGGCACCGACACGTGCAACCTGGCGATCTCCAGCAGCACCGGCATCGCGGCGGCGCTGGAACAGGTCGTGGACGAGGAGTTCCCGGAACTGCTCCACAATACCGACATCAAGATCAAGATCAGCGGATGTATGAACTCCTGCGGCCAGCATAGTATGGCAGGGATCGGTTTCCATGGGTCTTCGCTGAAGAGCGGGGGCAATGTGGTGCCGGCGCTCCAGGTGTGCCTGGGCGGTGGTGTCGTAGGGGACGGCGTTGGCCGTATTTCCGACAAGGTGATCAAGATACCCAGCCGCAGGGGGCCCCAGGCGCTCCGGGTGCTGCTGACGGACTACGATGCCAACAAGGAGCCCAAGGAGCGTTACCACGAGTACTTCGATCGCCGCGGGAACAAATATTTCTACGAGCTGTTGAAACCGCTGGCCGACCTGTCCGGTATCCGGGATGAAGAGCTCGTAGACTGGGGCAGGCAGGAGAAGTTCGCCACCGCCATCGGCGTGGGGGAATGCGCCGGCGTCGTGATCGACCTGGTGCAGACGCTGCTCTTCGAGGCCGAAGAAAAACTCGACTGGGCCGCGCAGGCCTTCGAGGAAGGAGCCTATGCGGACGGTATCTATCACGTCTACTCGTCCTTTATACAGGGGGCAAAGGGGTTGCTGCTGGGCCAGCAGATTGCCTGCAATACCCAGACCGGTATCCTCCGCGACTTCGACAAGCACTTTACCGCCGAGGGACGGTTCGACCTTTTCCCCAACCTGAGCGACGTAACGCTGCAGATCAACAAGAACGAACCGGCCGCTGACTTCGCTTGGGCGTATTTACTGCAGGCGAGGGATTTTTATCACTGGGCGACGGAATTCCGAAAGGCGCAAAAAGCGCAGGAATCCGAACCCGCTCTTCAAAGCCAATAATCATGTCTACGACCCCCAAACTGACCCTCGTGGGCGCGGGTCCCGGGGACCCTTCCCTCATCACCGTGAAAGGGCTGGAGGCCATTAAAAACGCCAGGGTGATCCTATATGATGCCCTGGTGAACCCGGAGCTGCTGAAACACGCTTCAAAGGGATGCCTGATCCGTTTTGTCGGGAAGCGTTCGGGGGTGCACCTCTATACGCAGAAAGAGATCAACCTGATGATCCTGAAGTACGTTTTTTCGCTGGGGCACGTGGTACGGTTGAAGGGCGGTGATCCGTTCGTCTTCGGGCGCGGTCAGGAAGAGATCGCCTACGCCCAGAAGTACCGGATCGACACCGAGGTCATCCCGGGGATCAGCAGCGCCATCGGCATCCCGGGGATCAACCACATCCCGGTGACCGCCAGGGGCGTCAGCGAGGGTTTTTGGGTCATAACCGGGACAACCGAAGCACGCAAGCTTTCCAGCGACCTGGAGTTTGCCATCCAGGCCGGCACCACCCTGGTGATCCTCATGGGTATGGGGCAGCTGTCCAAGATCGCCGAGCGGTTCACCGCCTTTGGAAAGGAGGGCACGCCCGCGGCCGTGATACAGAACGGAAGCCTGCCCGACCAGCACATACGCGTGGCCACGATCGGCGAGCTCCCGGATATAGCGCAGGCGGAGGGCTTGAAAAACCCGGCGGTCATCGTGATCGGGGAGGTCGTGCGCTTTTATGAGGCCCACCAGCTATCTTTGCTGGCTGGGGGCCTGCGGGTCGCGGTATGAGCAACAACCTTTTTCCCATCTTCGTAAAGCTCGATCAGGTCGGGACCCTGCTGGTGGGCGGGGGGAAGGTGGGTTTGGAAAAAGCAAACGCCGTACTCGCCAACGACCCTTCAGCCAGGCTTACCGTCGTGGCTTCCGCGGTCTCGCCGGATTTGCAGGCGCTGCTGGCGGCGCACCCTCAGGTATCCGTTTTTGAAAGGCCGTTTGCGCCGGAAGACCTTGACGGGAAGCAGCTCGTTATATGCGCCACGGGGGATGCGACAGTCAACGAGGTGATTCGCGGGGAGTGCCGGCGGCGCGGCATCCTGCTGAATGTCGCGGATACACCGGACCTTTGCGACTTTTACCTGTCGTCGGTCGTGCGCAAGGGCAACCTGAAAATCGCCATCTCCACCAACGGGAAGTCACCCACCATGGCCAAACGGCTGCGGGAGCTGTTTTCAGAGATCTTTCCCGACGAAACCGACGACCTTTTGTTACGCCTGAACGCCCTCCGGGATCGCATGAAGGGCGACCTGCCGGAGAAGATACGGCAGCTCGACAACCTCACCCGCTCGCTTTTGGAGTCCAGGAACACTTCGGATGATTTGCCTTAACTTAGCGCTCGCAAATCAGTTCACTTATGGAATACCGCATCGAGAAGGACACCATGGGGGAAGTCAAGGTTCCCGCCCATGCCTACTATGGAGCCCAGACCCAACGCAGCATCGACAATTTCAAGATCGCCCAGGACATCAACCGGATGCCAAAGGAGATCATCCGCGCTTTCGCCTATCTGAAGAAGGCGGCGGCGCTCGCCAACGTCGATGCGGGCGTGCTTTCCGCGGAGAAAAAGGACGTGATAGCCGCCGTCTGCGACGAGATACTGGCGGGTAAGCTGGACGAGTTCTTCCCGCTGGTGGTCTGGCAAACGGGCAGCGGTACCCAAAGCAACATGAACGTCAACGAGGTGATCGCCTACCGCGGGCACGTGCTGCACGGGGGTAAGCTGGAGGACAAGGAAAAGTTCCTCGCGCCCAACGACGACGTCAACAAATCCCAGTCTTCCAACGATACCTTCCCGACCGCGATGCACATAGCGGCCTACAAGATGCTGGTGGAAACGACCATACCTGGCATCGAAAAACTCCGCGACACGCTGGCGGCAAAGAGCAAGCAGTACATGCACGTGGTGAAGATCGGGCGCACCCACTTTATGGACGCCACCCCCCTCACGCTCGGCCAGGAATTCAGCGGGTACGTGTCCCAGCTGGACCACGGGCTGCGGGCGATCAAGAATACCCTTCCACACCTTTCCGAGCTCGCCCTGGGCGGCACTGCCGTCGGGACCGGCATCAATACCCCCGAGGGCTATGCGGTCAACGTTGCCCGTCATATCGCCGAACAAACGGGGCTGCCCCTCGTGACGGCGGAGAACAAATTCGAATCGCTGGCCGCCCACGACGCCATCGTCGAGGCGCACGGGGCGCTCAAGACCGTTGCGGTCAGCCTGATGAAAATCGCCAACGACGTACGGATGCTCAGTTCGGGCCCCAGGGCGGGGATCGGTGAAATACACATACCCGATAACGAGCCGGGATCGTCCATCATGCCCGGGAAGGTGAACCCCACACAGTGCGAGGCCTTGACCATGATCGCCGCCCAGGTGCTGGGGAACGATGTGGCGATCAACGTCGGGGGCGCCACGGGCCACTTCGAGCTGAACGTCTTCAAGCCGATGATGATCTATAACTTCCTGCACAGCGCGCGTCTGATCGGGGACGGATGCGTCAGCTTCAACGATAAGTGCGCCGTGGGTATCGAGCCCATCGAAGCCAATATCCAGGCTCACGTCAACAACTCGCTGATGCTCGTCACGGCCCTCAATACCAGGATCGGATACTACAAGGCCGCCGAGATCGCGCAAAAGGCCCACAAGGAGGGTAAAACGCTCAAGGAGATGGCCGTCTCATTAGGATACCTTACCCCGGAAGAGTTCGACCAATGGGTCGTACCGTCAAAAATGGTTGGACAGTTGCCTAGCTAACCATATTTGATAATGTCGGCGAATTTGCGGAAATTTAATGAGCCGTTGCTAACACGCCTACTACGCTAATTAAACTGGCCGAGTTTTTAATCCGTACCCTAGCGGGTGGTTTGCATCTCGTCTACCTTTGCGCTGGATTTTTCTTCGTGCCGGTGCCTTTTGAAGAACTTCTTCTGACAGACCAGGATGGCAATCACGCCAACCGAAATGCATGCGTCAGCAATATTGAAGATGGGTTGAAAGAACGTGAACCGGGTGCCTCCCCAAAAGGGTATCCAGCCGGGCAGCAGCTTGTTGTTCACGATCGGGAAATACAGCATGTCAACCACGCTGCCATGCAGGAAACCTGCGTACCCGTGACCCGTAAAGGCCTGTGAGAAGGTATCGCGTGTGCTTTCCGTAAATATGAGCCCGTAAAAAAGACTGTCGATGAGGTTGCCCATGGCGCCCGCGTAGATCAGCGCGGCACAGACGATAAAACCGGGGTGGTATTTTTCCCGTACGATGCGCACCAGGTAGAAGCTGCCGAACACGACGGCCGCCAGCCGGAAGAGGGTGAGCGCGAGCTTGGCCCAGCTGCCGTCGCCAAAAGTGGCGCCGTAGGCCATGCCTTCGTTTTCGATAAAGTACAAACGGAACCAGGGGCGGATAACGAAGTGTTCGTCATACAGGTGAAAGTGCGTCTTTACATAGAATTTCAGCGCCTGGTCGGCTGCCAATAGCAATATAATGATGCCAAATACGTGTTTGAGCTTCACAAGAACCGGTTTTCGTCAAAGATAATGTTATTGTTCAAAATATATCCTGCGTACCCGCTGGCTGACGCCTGTCAGGATTTCGTAGGGAATGGTTCCGGCCCACCCCGCGACCTGGGAGACGGAAAGCCCCGCTCCGAAAACGACAACTTCGTCACCCTCTTCGACACCCCCTATTCCCGTGACATCCAGCATACACATGTCCATGGCAATGGCGCCGATGGTAGGCGCGAGCCGGCCCCTGACGAGCATGCGGCCCACGCCATTGCCCAACCGTCTTGGATAACCATCGGCATATCCTATACGGACGGTGGCAATTAAAGACGGACGGTCGATGGTTCCCCGGCGGTTGTAGCCCACGGTTTCCCCGGGCTCCAGGCGGTGTAGCTGGGCGATATTTGTTTTTAGGGTGGAAACTTCTTCTAATGGGAGCGTCCCCGTCCCGTCGACGCCGTACAGACCGATGCCCAGGCGCACCATATCGAACTGGAACTCAGGATGACGGAGCGCGCCGGCGGTATTGTCGATGTGTTGCAGGAAGGGATAGGGGAGCGCGGCGCGCAAAACGGCGCAGCCTTCAATGAAGCGCCCGGCCTGCAGACGGGTAAAGGTGTCTTCGGAAGGGTCCTCGCTGGCGGCCAGGTGGCTGAAGACGCTCCTGACCTCGACGGCGGGGTCCGTTTGTAACGTCTTCGCCAGGGTTGCGATTTCGACCGGCATGAAGCCCAACCGGTGCATGCCGGTATCGAGCTTTATGTGTACGGGGTATCGCTGTATGCCTTCCTCTTCCAGGTAGTCCCGGAAGGTTTTTAGCACGGAGAACGAAAAGATTTCAGGTTCGAGGTGGTGGCGGACCAGGGTCTCATAGGCGCTGGTCTCCGGGTTCATGACCATGATGGGCATGGTGATGCCCGAGTCCCGCAGGTGCACGCCTTCGTCGGCATAGGCGACGGCCAGGTAATCTACCTTATGGAATTGGAGGAGGTTCGCTATTTCATAGCTTCCGCTGCCGTAAGAGAACGCCTTGACCATGGCCATGATCCGGGTTTGCGGGCTAAGCCGTTGCCTGTGCGCCTGGAGGTTCCGGGCCATGGCGTCGAGGTCGATCTCCAATACGGTCTGATGGGCCTGGAGCTCCAGCAACCGGCTGATGCGCTCGAAGGCGAAGGCGCGGGCGCCCTTGAGGAGGATGGTTTCGTCATGGAAACCCGGGGCGGATTTCAGGAATTCTTCGGTGTCATTGTAGAAGTGCGTGTCTTTGATGCCGTCGAACAGCCGTTGCGCGTTTTTGATGCGCGGGCCGATGCCGATGAACCGGTCGACCTTGCGGTTTTTGAAGGCTTGCGAGATCTTTTTATAGACTTCCGTTTCGGGCAGCCCGGTCTCCAGCAGGTCGGAAAGGATGACCGTTTTGCGCGGATGCTGGTGTTGTTGGGAAAGAAAGTCGAGGGCGATGTATAATGAATCCAGGTCGGCGCTATAGCTGTCGTTGATCAGGGTGCACTGGTGCTGGGCCTGCTTGAGCTCCAGGCGCATGGCCACGGGCTGGAGACGGGCCATGCCGCGGTCGGGGACCTGCATGAGCAGTAACAGGGACCAGCAGTGGATGGCGTTTTCGATGGAGGCTTCGTCGGTGAAGGGGATTTCCGTGGTTACTATTTGGTTTTCATAGATGCCTTCTATCGTTGTTTTACCGTTGATCGCTTTGATGTTTGTCAAATGGAGCGTGGCTTTTGGGTTCTTGCGGCTCCAGGAGAATTTTTTCGCCGTTACCGTGTCGACCTGTATGTTCGGGTCGTCTTCGTTATAGATCAACCAGTCGGCGTGTATAAATAGCTTAAGCTTTTCTTTTAGCTTTTCTTCCCGGTTTTGGAAGCCTTCGTCGTGCGCGGCGCCTATATTCGTCAAGATGCCATATGTTGGCCGGATGATGGGCTCGAGCCGTTCCATTTCACCGGGGAGCGAAATCCCCGCCTCGAAAATGCCCAGGGTATCTTCGGGGCGGATCTGCCAGACGGACAGCGGCACGCCTATCTGGGAATTATAGCTGCGTGGGCTGCGAACGATGGTATAGCGGTCGTGGAGCAATTGATAGAGCCATTCCTTTACAATGGTTTTGCCGTTGGAGCCCGTGATCCCCACAACGGGCAGGTGGAATTGCGCCCGGTGCGCCGCTGCGAGGGTCCCAAGGGCTTTTAGGGTGTTATCGACTTTCAGGATGCCCGCGCCGGGGACTGAGCGTTCGCTAATATCGCGGGACACCACGAACTGCCGGACGCCTGCCTTGTAGGCGTCGGCGATAAAATCGTGGCCATCTCTTTTAGCGGTCTGTATGGCAAAAAAGAGGCTGCTCTCCGGGTGGATGACCCGCCGGCTGTCCTGGATAAGGTAAAGGACCCTGGTGGGCACGCCCCCTGCCAGTATTTCCCCCCCGGTGATTTGTGCTACCCGGTACAGGTCGTAGGTCATGTCGGGCGCTTTTTGATGGACAAAAGGATCGACCCGCCAAGACAGGCCCCGATCACCAACAGGGACGCCCATTCGGGCAGGTGCAGGGGGATCATGCCGGCGAGCATCTTGGCCCCGATGAATACCAGGACGGCGGCGACGCCCTGTTGCAGGTAGCGGAAGCGGTCGACCGCGCCTTTCAGCAGGAAGAAAAGCGAACGAAGTCCCATCACCGCAAAGATATTGGAACCATAGGCAACCAGCGGGATGGTCGATATGGCCAGGATGGCGGGGATGGAGTCGAGGGCGAATACGACGTCGGTGAGGGCCAGGGTTACAACGATGAGGGCGAAGGGGTTCTTGATGAGCTTTTTCAGTACCCTGTTGATTTTGCCGTCGCCGGTGTTTTGTTCATGCCCTTTTGTCGTGAACATCTTCACGCCGGTGTAGACTAAAAAGGCGCCGAAGATATAGAGTACCCAATGGGCCTTCTGTATCAGGGCAAGTCCGCCGGCGATGAAACCGATCCGGAAAACGATCGCCAGGATGATGCCCGCGGTAAGGGCGCGGGGCGTGTCCTTTTCGGAGACCTGGAAAAAGCGGAAGAGGAGGACGAAGACAAATATATTGTCGATGCTCAGCGACCATTCGGTGAGGTAGGCGGTGGCGTACTGCAGGGCGGCCACGCTGCCAAGCCTGCTCCAGACATAGACGCCAAAAGCCAGCGCCAGCAAGACCCACAACAGGGTCAGCAGCAGGGCGCGGCGGATACTCATCGCTGGTATATTTGTTTGCGGACCTGTTGATAGACAACCCCCGCCAAAAGTACGATCAGCAGGGGAACGACGATATTGATGACCTGCCACTGTACGCGTTCCTCATCCACCTTTTGCCGGTCGAGGTTGCGCAAGACGAGTTGTTTGTCCCTGGTTTCGAGCACGCCGGAGGAATCGGTGAGGTACTGCATGCAGTTCAGGAAGAAATCCTTGTTGGCGTACTCGTCCTGTGTATACGGGTTGGTGCCCATCGGCAGCGGGCCGTTCTGCTGACTTACCGCGTTCAGGATGATATCCCCGTCGGAGACGACGATCATTTTGGCGGGACCTACGCCCTCCGGGACGAAGGGTTGTCCAGCAGCCTGCAGGGCGTCGCGGAAGGCTGAAGGGAGCCGGTTTTCGTAGAAAGAATGGAAACGTCCTTCCAGGAGGACGCCTGCGGTAATATATTTCCGGGTATACTGGGCGGGATCGGTGACCTTGACGTTGTCCCAGCTGACGATTGCCGGCGTGGACAGTATCCGGGCATAGTCCGAGCTGGTCAGCAGGATCGTTTTCTGTATACCCGCGGCCTTGACGGTGTCGATAGAGTTGACGAACTGCCCCAAAACCGGATCGAGGTTCCTGGAGATCGGGTGGTTGTCGGTGGGTTCCAAGAGCGGGAAATAGGGCCAGGGAACGAGCTGCATCTGCGGTTTACCGCCAACCGTTCCGACCGCTAGCGGCATCTGGTCGCAGTGCATGTCCTGCACCAGGTCGACGTTGATCCGCACACCGTAGTGGAAAAGCTGGTCGCCGAGGTTGAGACCCCGGTCGAAGGCGACGAACTGGTTTACCTGGCGGAGGCTGTCCAGCTCCGCATACAGGTTGTCGATAAACCAGATCACGCTACCCCCGTGCATGACGAATTGGTCGATCTTCAGTTTGTCCGGTTCGGTAAAGGCCTGTAGCGGTTTGGCGATGACCAGGGCGCTATAGGAATCCGGTATGTACGGGACCCGGTAGAGGGTGAGGGTATCTACGATATAGTTGCGGGCGAGCGTCGTGATCGCGTCGTAGCTCGTCAGGTCCATGGGTTCGCCGTTGCCCAGCAGGTAGGCGACGTGGGGTACGCGTTTGCGGGACATCATATGGATGGCGCTCGCGAATTTGAACTCCAGCAAGGACTCGGCATTGTTGATCTTACTCTCCGCGTCCTCCCCCTTGTCGCTGGACAGGTCCACGGGCATCGCCTGTTCCCCGTAGTGAACCACGGCCGCGGGAAAAATGGTCCGCTGGCTGGATTCTTCACCCGGCTTTGCGCTGACGGTAAGGGTATAGGGTTTGAGACCCATGGACGCCAGGCTGTCGTATACCTTTGCCTGGAGGGAATCCGGGAGGCCCTCGCCGGGCTTTATAAAGCGAAAGGATAGTTTGCCGTCCGCCTCGTCCTGCATTTCCCTTAGAAGGTCGCTCGTGGCGTTTTGCAGGTTGTGGAAAACGGCGGGGAATTCCCCTTTCAGGTAAACTTCCACAAAGACGGGGGTATCCAGGTTTTTTAATATGCGGCGGGTTGGCCCGGACAAGGAAAAACGCTTCTCCTGCGTCAGGTCGACCCGGAAGTGGAGCTTGGACCCCAATATATTAAGGACGACCAGCCCGGCCAGGAGAATCAACCAGTTATAACGGGTGCTCGTTTTTCGGGTGTTCATTTTTTCAACAATCGGCGTTGGGTCAGGAAAAGGAAAAACACGATCAGACTGGCAAAATATAACACGTCCCGACTGTCCAGGACGCCCTTGGAAATGCTTTGGTAGTGAAAGTCGATGCCCAGCATCTGGAGGTAGTAGTCGGCGCCGCCGGAAAATCCGGGTAGCTTGCTGAGCGAGTTGAACCCGCTATAGAGGATAAAACAGCCAAAAGCGCTGCTCAGAAAGGCTACGATGGCGTTTGTGGTAAAACTGCTGCACCAGGTTCCGACGGCCGTAAACGCGGCGCAAAGCAGTCCGAGGCCGATATAAGAACCGGTGATCCCGCCCGTGTCCAGGGAGGCATTCCCGGCTTCCAGCGCCTTGATCGTGATAATATACGTGAGGGTCGGCACCAGGGCAAGGATCACGACCGCCAGGGCGGACACGTATTTGCCGGTCACGATCTGTACCCCGCTCAGGGGGCGGGTCTTTAGGATCTCGATGGTGCCCGACCGCCACTCGTCGGCAAAAAGCCGCATGGTGATGGCCGGAATCAGCAAAAGGAGCACCCAGGGAGCCAGGGAAAAGTAGTTGTCCAGGGAGGCGTATCCGTAGTCCAGAATGTTCGAGTCTCGGAATACAAACAGCATCAGTCCGTTGAGGAGCAGGAAGACTATAATGGCAACATAGCCTGTCAGCCCGCTGAAAAACTGGCGCAGGTCTTTCTTACAAACCGACCACATATAGACAAAAATAACGGAGACCGCCAAATCGGCCGGTTTTTTTTTACCGGTTAACTTTTTTTTATTTTTTTTGCTGCCCGTGCAGCAATTTTTCAAAAGTGCCTGTCTTTTAACTTATACTACATCACGTTTACTTTTGTTGCTTATATTGTTATTTTGATTTTTCCGAAACCAACTGCAGAGAATCCCCCGTATGGGGGATTTTTTTTGGGTCCTACCCGCCGGGAAAAAAAGTGCTATTTCTGGGGGAAATGCGGGGGATTATGCGATATTTAGGGCAACAAAAGGACGCATAAGGCGTTTTTTTAAGGGTTTGGGCGGGTTGGAGCGCCGGCCTGCCGGGTTTTAGGCCTGGCAGGGAGGTTTAGCCAAGGCTTCCCAAAACTAGGTGTTGATGAAAGAAGGCCTTCCGATTATCGGAGGGCTTTTTTATTGGCGGTGGGCTTGCTGCCCGGCGCGGAGACGGGTGACGGCCTGAGAGAGGTGGGTGATCGTGTAATCGATTTCTTCGGGGGTGGTGAAGCGACCGAGGCTGAGGCGGAGGGAGGCGTGGGCGAGGTTGTCGGGGAGGCCCATGGCCTTTAGGACATAGGAGGGCTCGATGCTGGCAGATGTGCAGGCGGAGCCGGAGGAAAGGGCTATTTCCTTGGAAACGGAGAGCATCAGCGACTGGCTCTCAATGTATCGGAAAGAAATGTTGGTGACGTGCGGGAGGCGATGGGCGGGGTCGCCGTTGAGGTGGGTTTCGCCGAGGGAAAGAAGGGCGGTTTCGAGTCGGTCGCGGAGGGCGATAAGTCGGGGGGCTTCGGTGTCGAGTGATGTCCGGCAGATGTCCGCGGCTTTGCCAAAGCCCACGATACCGGGGACGTTCAATGTGCCGCTGCGCATGTTGCGTTCATGACCGCCGCCGTCCATTTGGGGCGTGAGGGAAACGCGGGGGTTTTTGCGGCGGATATAAAGGGCGCCGGCCCCCTTTGGTCCATACAGCTTATGGGCGCTGCAGGCCAGCAGGTCGATGCCGTCGGCCTGGACGTCGACGGGTATCTTGCCGACGGCTTGCGTGGCGTCACAAAAAAAGAGGACGCCGTGTTTTTTTGCGATGGCGCCGACGTCGCGGATGGGATGCAGTACGCCGGTCTCGTTGTTGGCGTACATGAGCGCGATGAGGATGGTGTTTGGGCGGATGGCGGCCTCCACTGCGACCGGGTCGACGCGGCCATCGGAACCGACCGGGAGCCAGGTGACCTCTCCTCCCATTTTTTCAATGTGCTTACAGGTATCGAGGACGGCTTTGTGCTCTGTCTGACACGTGATGATGTGATTGCCCTTGGCGGTATACCGGTCAAAAATGCCCTTCAGGGCGAGGTTGCCGGCTTCGGTCGCGCCGGATGTAAATACGATTTCTTTGGGCTCCGCGCCGATGAGGGAGGCTACTTGTTCCCGAGCCAGCTCAACGGCTTCTTCCGCCGCCCACCCAAAGGCATGGGAACGGCTCGCGGCGTTTCCATATACTTCCGTGAAAAAAGGGAGCATGGCTTCCACTACGCGAGGATCGCATGGCGTGGTGGCGTTGTAGTCCAAATAAACGGGCAATCGGAGCATAGGTAATGTCCTTACGCGAAGGTAAGGCATATACCCGGGGCTCCGATTGCTATTTTGCGCGGTCTTGTTAGTCGAGGTCGGCGTGGGCGGGGCAATCGACGCGCAGGGTCTTTACGGTCAACTTTTTCTTGAATGCCTCGCAATAGTGCGTATTGTTCATGTTGCCTTTGTAGTTGCGGCAGTGAAAACACATCCTCTCCACGGCCAGCACTTCCTCTTCAAGGAGCTGACGAGACAGGCGCATCAGGGTCACCAGCAGCGTCTCCCTGTCTTTCGGGGAAAGATGGCCAAGGGCGGAGTCCAGCGCGCCGGTGAAGTTGGCGACGTGAGAGGCAATCTTTTCACCCTTTGCCGTAAGGGAAACGGTGACGCTGCGCGCGTCCTCCACGTCCGTTTTTTTGCGAACGAGTCCTTTCTGCTCCAATGTTTTCAGCGAATCGCTGATCGTGGCTTTCGTCATGTTGAACTCCCGGGCCATGTAAGCTACCTTCCGGAGGTCTTCTTCCTGGTGATAACGGACGAACAACAGCAGCTGTATCTGAATGGGGCTAAGACCGTATTCTTTGCCGGAGTCCCAAAGCATTACCCTGAAAACTTCAGAGACCTTTTCCAGGGACACGATGATTTTGCTGTTCACATTAGCATTCTGGTGAACGGGATCAAAAGCTGAAGACATAAGAAGTAGGATTCGAAAGTGAATAATTATTGATTGAGCCTTTAAGCATAGCTACTGAATTAATAATAACAGTTCATTAATTTGTCCCAACCCATCGTTAGTCAGGATAATTAACTAAATGTTTTACATGGTTAAAAAAGGAACGGTATTGGCGTCTGGATCTTTTCAGCAGGATAGGAAAATGCTCGATCCCCCAGCGGCTTGTAGTAGCGGGTTCTAAAAGAAAAATGAAGATACAGGTATTTTTACTATTGTACCAAGAGCCGTGAGGAATCATTTGTTAACGGGTCGTAAAGGGATTAACGACTTTCCAATTAGGATTCCAAGACATTTTCCATGGCTATGCCTCTCGAGCCCTTGATCAATATGGTGGCGTGATCCAGAGCCTGTTGCTTTAACCAATCGCGTGCCTGCGTCGTATCCGGAAGATAGGTGTAAGCGTGAGTAACGTGCGCAAAGTCGCCGCCAACAAGAGCTACAGCCTTCCAAGGGTAGCGGCTGATCAGGTCGACAAGGGATTGATGTTCCGACACGCTTTCGGGTCCGAGCTCTCTCATGCCGCCGAGCATGAGAACCTTATCGGGGGCATCCATGCGGGCGAAGTTCTCGATAGCGGCCGACATGCTGGATGGGTTGGCGTTGTAGGCGTCGAGGATGATGTGGTTGGTACCCCGCTCGATCATCTGCGAGCGACTGTTCGTGGGTGTATAAGCCTCAATAGCCTGGCGAATATCGTCATCGCTGACCTTGAACCACGCGCCCACGGTGACCGCGGCCAACACATTGGGTAGGTTGTAATCCCCGACCAGCCGGGTTTTCAGCAGAGGCAGCCGGGCGCCGTGGGTAATGTTGACCGCAAGGAATTCTCGGTTATCCGCCACCGTTCCCGTTATGTATTCCCCTCCCCGGGTCCCGTAGGTAACCCTGTGGGCTATCCCCTCGCTCATGTTCCGCAAATAGTCGTAGTCCCACATCACAAATGCCGTCCCCCCGGTCGATCGCAGATGATCGAACAATTCCCCCTTCCCCTTCCGGACCCCTTCCAGGCTCCCGAAACCTTCGAGGTGGGCTTTCCCCGTATTGGTAATGAGCCCGTATGTCGGGAGCGCGTAGGTACAATACCCCGCGATTTCCCCGATATGATTGGCCCCCATCTCGATGACCGCCATCTGCGCATCCTCCCTTATGCCCAGCAACGTCAGGGGGACGCCGATATGGTTGTTGAGGTTCCCCTGCGTGGTGTAGGTCTTGTACGTCGTAGACAGCACGGCGCTGATCAGCTCCTTTGTCGTCGTCTTGCCGTTGCTGCCGGTAATCGCCAGGACGAGGATGTCCAATTGCTGCCTATGGTATCTGGCCAGTTGCTGGAGCGTTTGTAACACGTCGTCGACTTTGATGAGTTTCTTGTTCGGTTCGCTTATCTCATCCACCACCGCATAGGCCGCTCCTTGGTCGAGGGCGCTTTTTGCCAGTTTGTTGGCATTGAAGTTCGGGCCCTTCAAGGCGAAGAACAGGTCGCCCGCCTTCAGCTTCCGCGTGTCCGTCTGGACGTCCGGGTGCGCCTTATATATATCGTACAATTCTTCGATGGTCATACGGCGAATATACGTCACCGTTGTGGTTCGCCGGTTCGTTGCGGCCCGGCTTGCGTCAGTGTTGCCTGGGGGCCCGCCCTGGCGGCGGACCGGTCTCCGCCGGTAGAAAAGCCGGCTGCGACCGCTCCGCCCCCAGGGCTGGCAGGCCGGCCCGAGGGGTGTTTTGCGCCCGTGTTTTGCGGAGCACCCACGGGCGCAAACCAGCCCCGAGGACCGGCCGGGCGCGAAAGGCGCAGGAAAGCGCAGGAAAGCGCCGGAAAGCGCGCGGAAAAAAGAAAGCCGCCCGGTGAGGGCGGCTTGTATGACATGCAGTTGCTTATAAAAATTACATCTTCCGGCTATTCTGCCTGCGCTTGTCGAACCAGTTACCGGTCCGGCTACCGTTGCCTTCCTGGGAGCCGTAGCGCGTCATGGCGCAACGGAAACCCACGGTGCAATCGCTGTGGTCTTCGTCGAGGAAGCGGCGGGTACCGGGGGAGAGCCAGTAGGCGCGGTCGTTCCAGCTGCCGCCCTTGATGACGCGGCTGTGGTCGTTGACGAGGGTGGTCTTACCATAGTCGTATACAACCGCGGAGCTGGAGTCACCGTCGAGCTCGTTGATCACATTACCGCGTTGGTAGTTGCGGCGGCTGAGGCTTTCGGAATCGGTTACGTCCACCATCTTGATACGGCCGAGGGAGTCACGCTCGGGCTTGCCGGTCGACATGTCGACTTTCTGCCATTTGTTACCGCGGTAGGGGTTGAAGTCGTCCATATCCTCGGAGGAGAGGGGGCGATAGACGTCCGCGCACCATTCGCTGACGTTACCGGCCATGTTATAGAGGCCAAAGCCGTTCGGCAGGAAGGACTTGACGGGGGCGGTGATGGGAGCGCGGTCGTTGAGGCCACCGGCGACACCCATGTTGTCACCGGAACCGCGTTTGAAGTTGGCCAGGAACTCACCCTGCATGCTGCCATGACGGGTATAACGGAGACCGTTTACGTTTTCGGACCAGGGATATACTTGTTTGTTGGCGATGAGTTCTTCACCGCGCTTGCCTTTTTCCTTTTTACGGGGTTCGGGGTTCTGGTTTACATAACCATAGGCGGCAAATTCCCATTCCGCTTCGGTCGGGAGGCGGTAGTCCGGGAGAATGATGCCGTCTTCGAAGGAAATATTGGTGGGCGTCTGCTTGGTGACGGGGTCCCGGTATTGCTTCATGTTCTTGCCGGGGGTTGCCTGGTATTCGCCGAGCAAATAGGCCTTGGTGTTGAAGTTTTCCTGACCGCCGCCCTGCATTTGCTTTTGCAGCTCGGCCTTTTGGTTGGTGATGCCTTTTTCAAAAAGGATTTCTTCGTTGACCCGGTCCGTGCGCCACAGACAAAAGTCGTGGGCTTGCTTCCAGGTCACCCCTACGACCGGATAGAAGTTATAGGCGGGGTGGCGGAAGTAGTATTCTACATAAGGCTCGTTAAAGGCCAGGGCACTGCGCCAGCAGAGGGTATCGGGCAGGGCGTGGTTGTAAACGGCGGTATCTTCCTGGAAAACACGGCTTACCCAGTAGAGGTATTCACGATAGTGAACGTTAGCGACTTCGGTTTCGTCCATGTAGAAGGAGGCTACCGTTACACGGCGGGGTACGTTGTTCCAGTCGCCCATTACGTCTTCCTGTGTGGCGCCCATCGTGAAGGTACCACCTTGTACGAAAACGAGACCCGGACCAGTTGCCTGTTCCTTGGCCTGAGCCACCCTGAAGCCGTTACCCTTGGGATCGTTGTAAGTCCAGCCGGTTACAGAGGATTTGTTGTCCTTCTTAGAGCTACATGATACAATGAAGAAGGAGACGGATAAAAGCAAAACAGCGTTTTGCCTGAGCAGTTTTTGCATGTCGCTAGGATTTAGCATTGGATTTAACGAAGGTTTTTCAACAATATTGTATCGGATTTAACCCAAATTTAGGAGTTTTCCCAATATGGGCTAAGAGCGAATATAGTGCAAATAAACCGTATTCGTTAAGATTCTTTGGATAAATAACGGTTAAGAGTACGGAATTGTTGCGATAGGGGCGAGAATTAGCGAAGTTGGCGCCAAAGCGCTAATTTTCCCGCAGGGCGCTTTGGCGCCAACGCATACTGCATGAAAAAATTGATCCTTGGACTCGGGGCCGCGTGGCTGCTGGTGGTATGTCCGGCCCGCGCGCAGCGGGTATACAGGGATCATTCGATCTTGTCTTCGGGGACCTGGTACAAGCTGGGCGTCACGGCCCCGGGCGTTTACAGGATCGACGCCTCCCTGCTTCAGAAAATGGGGATGGCGGGTTTGCCCCCCGCCGCCTACCGGTTGTTTGGGAATGGCGGGTCGATGGTCCCGGAGGACAACAAGACGCCCCGCCCGGACGACCTCCAGGAAGTCGCGATACAGGCGGGGGACGGCGGCAGCCTCCTCTTCTATGCAGCAGGGCCGCATACCTGGACGGTGGACTCGGTAAGCCGGACGTTTCACCACCAGAAAAACCTGTATACGGACACGGCCTACTATTTCCTGAGCGCGACGGTGGGCGGATCCGGGCTGAGGATCGGCACCCAGGTGGCGACCGCCGGGCCGACGGAGCAGGTGACGGTCTACCAGGACCACGTCTATCATGAGCTGGACAGCCTGAACTTCCTGGCGAGCGGCAAGGCCTGGTACGGGGAGGAGATGGCGGACATGCCCGGGAGCACTACCCGGCTGGACTTCAATCCCGTCGTGCCGGGGCTGGCAGGGGGCGGGACGATATTCCTGACGACGGACGTGCTGGCCAGGAGTATCGGCACCCCCGGCGTCGTTACCGTCCGGGTGGACGATTCGCTGCTCCAGACGCTGACCATACAGCCAACGACCAACGGCGCGTACGACATCTTTGCCTACGAGACCTCGCAGCAGAGCCTCGTCCCGGCGAACCCCGACAGCCTCCACCTGCGGCTGGATTTTTCGTCCCAGGCCCTCGACGCCCAGGCGTGGCTGGGGTGGTGGGAGATGATCCTCCCCCGGAAGCTGGACTTCGAAGGCGCCGGGCAGTTCGGTTTCCGGGACTGGAACAGCGTGGGAGCGCGACAGGTGGCGGGGTTTACGATAACCGGGGCCACCCCCGGGGACGAGGTCTGGGATGTGACCAATCCCCAGGCGCCGGTGCAGATGCAGACAGCGGTGAGCGGGGCGCAGATGACTTTTACGGCATCGGCCGACCGGTTAAGGGAGTACGTCGCTTTTACGGAAAACGGGACGCTCGTGCCGGCCGTGATAGGTTCGGTATCCAATCAAGACCTGCACGGGACCGGGCCGGCCGACCTCCTGGTGGTGACCCACCCGTCCCTTCTCCCCCAGGCGCAGCGGCTGGCGGCCTTCCACCAGACGCACGATAGCCTCAGGGTGCAGGTTGTCACGACCACGCAGGTTTTCGACGAATTTTCCTCGGGTTCGCCCGACCCGACGGCCATCCGGGATTTTGCCAAGATGTATTACGACCGGGCGGGCGCAGACTCCACCAAGCGCCCGCGGTACCTGCTCCTGTTCGGGGATGCCAGCTATGACTATAAACACCGCATCCCCGGCAATGACAACCTGGTCCCCTGCTATGAGAGCGTCAACAGCCTGGACCCGTTGAACACATATACGTCGGACGACTTTTTTGGTTTTCTCCGGGACGCGGACAATATCAACGACCCTACCCAGACGCCCCTGCTGGATATGGGGATCGGGCGTATCCCGGCCGGCGTCCCGGCGGACGCGCAACACGGCGTGGACAAGGTCGTCGCTTACAACACGTCACAGACGCTGGGCGCCTGGCGCACCGAGATGACTTTCGTGGCCGACGACGGGGACCAGAACCTCCACCTGCAGGACGCGGAAAGCATCTCCGGGACGGTCGGCGTGGTAGCGCCACAGGACCACCTCGACAAGATATACCTGGACGCCTATCCCGAACAGGCGGGATCCGGGGGCGGCCGGTACCCCGAGGTAGTGACGGCGATCAATGAGGAAATGTATACAGGAACGCTGGTGATGAACTATAACGGTCATGGCGGCAATACCCGTTTGTCCAACGAGGACATCCTGGACGCTACTACAGTGAGCGCCTGGGCCAACGGCAGTCACCTACCGCTGCTCATCACGGCCACGTGCAACTTCGCGCCGTATGACGACCCGCAGGTCCAGTCCCTGGGTGAGCGCGTGGTGCTACAACCCCAGACGGGCGCGATCGCGCTGATGACGACGACCCGGGATGTATTTGCCTTTTCCAACCTCATCATGAACACCAACTATATGCAGGCGGCGCTGCAAACCACACAAGGGGGGCGCTGGCCGTCGTTGGGGGACGCGGTCCGGCTGGGTAAGAACAATACCTACCTGACCTATGCGGACGTGGTGAACAACCGCAAGTTTACGCTGATCGGGGACCCGGCGCTTACACTGGCCTTGCCGAAGGTCCAGCCGGCAGCCCTGACGGCCGGCGGCCGGCCGGTACGACAGGATACGCTCAAGGCCCTGAATAAATACACCATGACGGGCCAGCTGGCCCCGTCTTTTAACGGCACCGCGTATATAACGGTGTACGACAAACCGGCGGCCACCAAAACCCGGGGGAATAATGCGGGCAGCCTGGTGACGACTTTTACCCAGCTCAGCAGCATCCTCTACAAAGGCAAGGCGACTGTGACCGGCGGGAAGTTCCAGGCTACTTTCGTTGTGCCCAAGGACATCGACTATACCCTGGGTTATGGGAAGGTGATGTACTACGCCGAAAACGGAACGACCGACGTATGCGGGGCGGACTCCGTCCTGGTTGGCGGCACAGGATCGGCGATTTCCAACGACCATACGGGACCCGTCATCAAGGCCTACCTGAACGACGACCAGTTCGTCAACGGCTCGATCACCAATCAAACCCCCACACTCCTGCTCAACCTGTTCGATTCCAGCGGGATCAATACCACCGGAACCGGGATCGGGCACGACCTGACGGCCATATTGGATGGGAACGGCTCCAACCCATATGTCTTAAACCGGTTTTATGAAGCGGCGGCAAACAGCTACCAGAGCGGCACGGTGCAGTTTCCACTGCCTACCCTGACCCCCGGGTTCCATACGCTGTTGATTAAGGTATGGGATGTGGCCGACAACGTGTCAGAGGTGACGCTGGCGTTTGTGGTCGAGGGGGACTCAAAACTGGTGTTGTCCCACGTCCTGAATTACCCCAATCCCTTTACCACCCATACCCAGATCTGGTTCGAGCACAATCAGCCAGGCCAGCCGCTGGAAGTAATGGTTCGCATCCTAACGATCACGGGAAAAATAATAAAGACCATCAGGAAAACAATAATATCGACCGGCAACCGTTCTTCCTCTGATTTGGACTGGGATGGCCGGGACGAGTTTGGAAATAAACTCGGCAAAGGAGTATATTTGTTCGAGTTGCAAGTCCGGACGGCTAACGGCCAGACGGCCAATGCCATCAACAAGATGGTGCTTTTGTAAATGGATAACATAATGACTGCGAATGCTTTCCTCAATTGATACTACTTTTATGAAGAATTTAATTTTACGCTCTTAAAAAATCCATGTACTTGATGAACCATAGAGTAATCAACCTGAAACTAATTGCCGTCTCCCTGATTTGTGTGTTTGCAGGTTCCGGGGTATTTGCCCAGAATGGACAGTTGCCCGTAGTGACCACGGCCGTTCCGATGCTTCGTATTTCCGCCGACGCCCGCTCGGGTGGGATGGGAGATGCCAATCTCGCCACCGCTCCGGACGTCAACAGCATCTTTACCAATCAGTCCAAGATGCCCTTTATGGAAAAAAAGGCGGGTCTTGGGTTTACCTATTCCCCCTGGTTGAAAGACATCGGCGTCAATGACGTATACCTGTTGTCCGCGGCCGGTTATTACAAGCTGGGCGATGACGCGGCGATCACTACGTCGCTCCGTTATTTCAACCTCGGCACCATCCAATTCGTGGACTATTCGGGTACGCCGCTGGCTTCGCAAAGCCCCCGCGAATTCGCATGGGACGCCGGCTATTCGCGCAAGCTGTCCGACAGGATGAGCCTGGGCGTTGCGCTCCGGTACATCAACTCCAAACTGGCGACAGGGGATGTGAACAATTCCGGTGTGAACTATAAGGCAGGGACCTCCGTGGCCGGCGACATCACCTGGTACTACAACGGGGTGCACGAAGAGTCCGGCGGCTGGTCGTTTGCAGCGGCCGTTACCAACCTCGGCAACAAGATCGCGTACACCAACGACGCCTCGGCGAAGGACTATATCCCCGCCAACCTCGGTCTCGGCGCAGCTTATACCAAGATATTCGACGAATACAATAAGATCACATTCGCGTTTGACGTGAACAAGCTCCTGGTACCCACGCCGCCGTCGGACTTTACCGATTCATCCCTGACGGCTTACCGTAGCAAGGGTATCGTCAAGAGCTGGTTCAGCTCCTTTGGCGACGCCGGCGGCTTTGGCAACGAACTGAAGCTGCTTCAAATGTCCCTGGGCGCGGAATACTGGTACAACAGCCAGTTTGCGCTCCGCGCCGGTTACTATTACGAAGACCGCAGCCAGGGTGACCTGAAATATGTGTCCATGGGTATCGGTCTGAAGTATCAGGGTTTTGGCCTTAACTTCTCTTACCTGGTCCCTTCCGGTTCCGGTACTACCCGCAACCCGCTATCCAACACGATCCGTTTTGGTATCTTGTTTGACCTGGGGCCGAAAACGGACAACGGGAGCGCCGGGGCGTCCAACTAGACATCGTTTTTCCGTATAAAAAGGGCCCGTTTCGGGCCCTTTTTCGTTATCATTGCAGCCAAATGAGAATAGGCTACGGCATAGACTTTCATCAACTCGTCGCCGGTCGCGATCTTTGGCTGGGCGGTGTAAAGATACCTTCCGAAAAGGGCGCCCTGGGACACAGCGACGCGGACGTGCTGTTGCACGCGATCTGCGACGCCTTGCTGGGAGCGGCGGCCCTCGGGGACATCGGGACCCATTTCCCGGACACCAAGGCCGAATTCGAGGGCATCGATTCTAAGATCCTGCTTGCCCGGAGTATCGAACTGGTGCGCCAGGCGGGGTATGCGCCGGTGAATGTGGACAGCACGCTTTGTCTGGAGAAACCCAAGATCAAACCTTATGTGCCGGAGATGCAGGCGGTGATTGCCCGGATACTCGGACTTCAGGTGGGGGACGTATCGGTCAAGGCGACGACCACGGAGAAGATGGGATTCGTGGGGAGGGAAGAGGGGTTGGTGGCGCACGCGGTGGTATTGCTGGAGCGCCGCTGAAATTTCGACGGAGCGCCAATGGCGCAAATACCTATTTTTGCACCCATGTCGAGCGTACACATAAAGATCATCAACAAGTCGGCGAACCCTTTGCCGGCCTATGCCACCAGCGGTTCTTCGGGGATGGACCTGAGGGCCGACCTGACCGAAGCCGTGGTGCTGCAGCCCCTGGAGCGGACGCTGATTCCCACGGGGCTGTATATGGAGATTCCCGAAGGGTACGAGGCCCAGGTCAGACCCCGCAGCGGGTTGGCCATCAAACAGGGGCTGACTTGTCTGAATACGCCCGGGACGATCGACGCCGACTACCGCGGGGAGATCAAGATCATCCTGGTCAACCTGTCGGGCGAGCCCCAAACGGTGACGCCGGGTGACAGGATCGCGCAAATGGTGATCCAGAAGGTCGAACAGGCGGTGTGGCTCGAGGTAGAGGCCATAGGAGATACGGTACGCGGGGCCGGCGGTTTTGGCCATACGGGGCATAAATAATCAACTACTTTTCATGCGTTCATTCGTGGTTTTTGGGCTGGTGGCGATAGCGGCGGGGGCGATTGGGTCCTGCCGGTCCACCAAGAAGATACAGCAGGTCATCAATAAAAAAGACACCACGTCGCTGGTGATCGTTCACCGGGATGTACAGCCACCGGCGCCGGATTCGGTGAACCTGCTGAACAAGATCGTCGGGGGGATGTACGCGCATCATATCGATTTCAATACGTTTTCCGCAAAGGTCCGGGTAGACTATAGTAATGACCAGGGGCACCAGCCCGACTTCACGGCGGTGATCCACATGAAGCGGGACAGCATTATCTGGGTGGATATTTCCGGTCCCCTCGGTATCGGGGGGTTCCGGGTGCTGATCACACCCGACACCTTGCGGTTTATGGACAAGCTGGCCAATACCTACTCGGTGCGGCCGCTGTCTTATCTGCAGGATGTCGCCCAGCTGCCGCTTGACCTGCACACGCTGCAGGACTTGCTGGTGGGGAACCTGGTGTTCTTCGACAGCACGCGCATCACGTCCTACCGCCAGGGCAACAACTCCGTCTTCCTGTTGAGCGTGGGGCAGCTGTACAAAAACCTGGTGATCCTCTCGGGAGGCGACTATCGTATCACCCACGCGAAGCTGGACGACGTCGACCCTACGCGTAACCGTACGGCGGACCTGACTTATGACGACTACGTCGGGCAGGGAGGGTTCCTGTTCCCCACGACGCGCAGCATCATCCTGTCGGAGAAGACACGGGTGGATATAGAGCTCAATTTTAAGCAGTTTGAGTTTAACGTGCCGCTCACCTATCCCTACAATGTCCCGAAGAAGTACAAGCGCAAGTAGCACGGCCCGCAATTTTCAGGCGGTTTATACCGTTTAAATTAGTTAAATTGCGGTATGCGCAGACTATCCCTCGCCCTTTTCATCTTCTGTATCTGGCGGAGCGTACCGGCTCTTGGACAGCAGTCCAGGACCGAGCTGGAGAAGCAACGGCAAGACATACAGCGGCAGCTCGAAGAGGTCAACGCTACGTACAACGAGGTCAAGAAGAATAAGAAGGAAAGCCTGGGACAGCTGAACCTGGTGCAGCAGAAGATCCGCCTCCGCAACCGGGAAATAGAGAACATCAATGCCCAGATAAGGGCCGTGGACGACAGCCTGTTTTTTATCAACCGCGAAATATACCGCCTCCGGGCCGACCTGGACACGCTAAAGGCAAATTATGCCAAGAGCCTGATCTATGCGTACAAGAACCGCAGCAGCTACGACTTCCTGAACTTCATTTTTTCGGCGACGAGCTTCAACGACGCGGTGCGCCGGGTCGAATACCTCAAGTCCTACCGCCAGAACCGGGAGCAACAGGTGGCGGAGATCATCAAGACCGAAGGGCTGATTACCCACAAAGCCCGGGATTTCGCCAGTACGAAAGTGGCCAAGAACGAGGTGTTGAGCAACGACAGCAAGGCCCGCTCCAAGCTCGAAGAAGAGAAGCGGGAGAAGGACGAGGTCGTATCCGGTCTGAAGTCGAGGGAAAGGGAGCTGGCGGGGACGATCGCCGCGAAGAAACGGGACCTGGGTCAGCTGCAGCTCGCGATCAAGACGGCCATCCGGCACGAGATCGAGCTTGCCAAAAAGGCCGAGGCGGCAAAGGCCGCGAGGGTCGCCGCCGCCGCGCCCACCCAACCCGCAACGACCCCGTCCGGACGCCGGGTGGTCGTTACGCCGAACGGGGCGCCGGCCGGCGGAACGGAAACCAAGACCGTCCACACCGAAGTATTGTTGAATTCGGAAGAGGACATCAAGCTGGCCAGCAACCTCGAAAGCAACCGCGGCCGCCTGCCCTGGCCGGTAAGCAAGGGATACGTGGTCGCGCACTATGGAAAGAACCTGATCGAAGGGACCAAGCTCGACTACTTCAATACGGGGATCACCATCGGGACGGACGTCGGCGCGCAGGTTAAGGCCGTGTTCGACGGGGAAGTGTCATCGATCCCGGATGTCGAAGGGCAGTCGGCGGTTATCCTCAAGCACGGGAACTACTTCACTTCATACGCCAACCTGGCGACGGTCTCGGTCAATAAGGGAGATAAGGTTCACACCGGGCAGGTGATCGGCACCGCGGCCCAGGGGGATTCGGGTGGCGGGCAGATCGACTTCATCATGATGAGGGACCTGACGCCGCAGAACCCGGAGCCGTGGTTGCGGCCGAGCGCGCGCTAGCCCGCCGCAGCTCAAATGAATTTCTCGTAAAGCGCCTCGTACTGGGGCACAATCTGGTGGATATCGAATTTTTTGGCCTGGGCTTTGGCCTTCGCGCTCATTTCCTTGAGCAGCGGCTCGTTGGTGAGGATGTTTATGGCGTGGCCGCTCATGCCTTCCACGTCGCCTACTTTCCCCATAAAACCGGTTTCCCCCTGGATAACGATCTCCGGCAACCCACCGACGTCGGTGGATATAACGGGAACGCCGGCGGCCATGGCTTCCAGCGCGGACAAGCCAAAGCTCTCGTATTCGGAGGGCAGGATAAACAGGTCGGAGATGGCGAGGATGTCTTCCATCTGCTCCTGCTTGCCTACAAAACGGATGTCGTCGCAATAACCGGTTTCGCGGCATAAGGTCTCGGCCATGTGCCGCTCGGGTCCGTCGCCCACCATCAGCAGCTTGGCCGGCAGCGCACGCCGGACTTCGGCGAAGATGCGGACCACGTCTTCGACGCGCTTGATCTTGCGAAAATTGGACGCGTGGAGCAGGATCTTTTCGTTGCCTGGTGCGATGACCTGGCGAAAGGCGTCTATGGGTTTGCGCTGGAAGCGCTTTACGTCTACGAAGTTGTGGATGACGTGGACGGGTTTTTCGATCGAAAAGGTCTTGAGGGTCTCCTCCCTGAGGTTTTCGGATACCGCGGTGATGGCGTCGGACTCGTTGATCGAAAAGGCTACCACGGGCCCGTAGGTCTTGTCCTTGCCCACCAGCGTAATATCGGTTCCGTGGAGGGTGGTAATGAACGGAATTTTCCTCCCCTCGGTTTTTTCCAGGATCTTTTGCGCGAGGTAGGCCGAAGACGCGTGCGGGATCGCGTAGTGCACGTGGAGCAGGTCCAGGTTGTTGTTGAGCGTGACGTCCACCAGGGTGGAGGCCAGGGCCGACTCGTAAGGCGGATAGTCAAAGAGCGGATAGGTAGGGACCCGGACCTCGTGGTAAAAAATGTTGGCGTTAAACCCCCCCAGGCGCACCGGCTCCCGGTAGGTGACAAAGTGGACGAAGTGTCCCTTGTCGGCAAGGGCCTTGCCCAACTCTGTGGCCAGCACGCCGCTTCCTCCGAAAGTCGGATAACAGACTATCCCGATTCTCATTTGAATTTCACTTTAGCGGGCATGAAGTTAGGGAGATTTAATTAGCTTAGCACAGCCATTGGTGTATTATGAGAAGACTCATTCTTGTATTAGCGTTCCCGGTTTCCGGGGCATTCGCCCAAAAGGGGTATCTCCAGGATTCAATAATCATCCGCCGCATGGCAGACTTCACCCTTACCAAAGGAGGCGCCTATGACGATCTGCTGACACTTTGCAAGGGAGCGCCAGCCCGGTTGTCCGGTTCGGCCAATGCCGCGCGGGCGGTGGAGATCACGGCCGCCATGCTTAAGGGTGCCGGTGCGGATACGGTATACCTTCAGCCTTGCATGGTGCCGCACTGGGTCAGGGGACCCAAGGAAGAGGCGTACTACACGTTCGCGGGCAAAAAGGTGCCGCTGCACGTTTGCGCGCTGGGGGGGTCGGTGGCAACGCCCAGGACGGGAATAACCGCCCCCGTGATCGAGGTCCGGTCCTTTGAGGAGCTGGACAGGCTGGGCAAGAAGGGCATTCAGGGCCGTATCGTTTTTCTAAACTATCCCATGAACCAGACCCTCGTTAACACCTTTGCGGCCTATGGGGATGCGGTCCGTTACCGGGTGCTCGGCCCGAGCCAGGCCGCAAAGTATGGGGCAGTGGGTTTTGTGCTGCGGACCTTGTCCACGTCGCTAAACGACTACCCGCATACCGGTACGACGCATTATGATACTACCTTGCCCAGGATCCCGGCCTTTGCGGTCAGCACCAATGATGCCGAAGAGCTGAGCCGGAATCTGCGGATGAAAATGGTCGTCACCCTGTTTATGAAGGCGAGCTGCCGAACGCTTCCAGATACGGTTTCTTATAACGTCATCGGTGAAATCCGTGGCAACGAGCATCCGGATGAGATCGTTACGGTGGGGGGACATCTTGACTCGTGGGACCTGGCTGAAGGCGCGCAGGACGATGGGGCGGGTATCGTACAAAGTATTCAGGTGATTCGCACGCTCCATGCACTGGGCATACGACCGGCCCGCACCGTGAGGGCGGTGATGTTTATGAATGAAGAGAACGGCGGCCGCGGCGGCGAGGCGTATGCCGCGCGCGCCGCTACCGACGGGTTGCAATACATCTTTGGTTTGGAAAGCGACAACGGCGGGTTTACGCCCCGTGGCTTTTCTATCGGGGCCGAGGGCGCCCGGTTCAAGGAGTTTACCGACTGGGGTACGCTCTTCCAGCCCTATGGGGTATATGAATGGCATGTCGGCGGCGGCGGTGCCGATGTCGAACCGCTGGTCAGGGTCAAGGCCGTCGTCGGGGAAATACTGCCTGACTCCCAGCGCTATTTTGACTTTCACCATGCGGGCAATGATTTGTTCGAGAACGTGAACCGGCGGGAGCTGTTGCTGGGCGCTGTAAATATGACGGCTTTAATTTATCTTGTAAGTAAGTACGGCATCTAATAAAAACCACACCCACATGAAGAAGATTGTCACCTGGCTTACGATCATCATTGTTGTCCTCATCGTCGTGTTTTTCTACTTCCGCTTCTACTACGCCTATGGCTCGGGGGTAACCGCCGGCCAGCTCAATTTCGTGGTGCGCCGGGGCGTACTCTTCAAGACATACGAAGGCAGGATGATCCAATCGGGTTTTGCGTCCAAGCAGGCCGGTGCGCTCCAGTCCAATGTGTTCAATTTTTCGGTCGTGGATGACGCGGTAGCGCAGAAGCTCATGCTGTCCGGCTCCAAAGACGTGGAGGTGCACTATAAGGAATACTTCGGCGGGATACCCTGGCGCGGGGACAGCCGGTTTGTCGTCGATTCCATCATCTCGATCGCCCCGGGTGGGGGCGCCACGCCGTTTCCGCAATAACGCTTTGGTTGCCGAAGGCGGGTCAAACGCCCAGCAAAAAGATCACGGGCACCTTATGGAGCTCGGGCGCGGGCGCGTCCTTCCAGGCCGATACGGGCAGCGTACGGATGTATTCCGTGGGCCCGGTGAGGTCGCGCGCAACGCATAGGCGCGTGGTCGGACGACAGGTCTTCAACAAGGCCTCGAAAAGACCGCCGTTGCGGTATGGCGTTTCAATGAATAGCTGGGTACAGGTGGTGGCGAGCGCTTCCGATTCGAGGCGGCGGATCGCCTGGAGGCGGTCGGCGGTGTCGATGGGAAGGTAGCCGTTGAAGCGGAAGAGCTGGCCGTTGAGACCGCTGGCCATCAGCGCCAGCAGGATGGAGCTGGGGCCGACCAGGGGCTTGACGGGGACGCCGGCGGCCTGGGCGGCGGCAACGAGGAGCTGGCCAGGGTCGGCCACGCCGGGACAGCCCGCCTCGCTGAGGATGCCGATGGTGAGGCCGGCAGCCAGGTCCTCTTGGAATCCGGTAAGGACGGGCTCTTCGGCCTTGTGGATGGCGACCCACTTATAGTCGTCGATGACTATGTCGCGGGATAGTTTTTTGAGGTAGCGGCGCGCCGTGCGCTCGTTCTCGACGTAAAAAGCGGCGCAGCGGAGCACGGCGGGGAGGACATAGGCGGGTATGGCGTCGAGCGCGTCCTCGGCCAGGACCGTGGGGATCAGGTATACCTCGCTCATAAGGATTCCTGTTTGACGGGATAAAGGCTGAGGGCAGCCGCCACCAGGGCGTAGGTAGGCGCCACGATCCAGCCCAGCACGAGGACCAGGTGCATAGCATAAAAGACGATGCCGTTGCCTATCGCGAGCCCGCGGCGTTCGCCTATGAAGTCGATGCTTTGCGCGCGGGTGAGCTGGTGGTGGGCGCAGCTGTGGTCCAGCATGGAGAAGCCATAGTAATAGCACTCGATGATAAAGGCAACGAGGGGCGTGATCCAGCCGACGAGCGGGATGAACGAGACCAGGAGCAGGGTGAAGGTATACACCGTCTGCCAAAGGGCGTTACGCACGGCGAGCGCTATCCCCCTGCCCATTTCCGGGGCCAGCTCCCGGAAGCTGAAACGGTATTCCGTCTCCGTCATGATAGCTTCGGTGCGTTGGCTAAGGTAGGCGAACAGGGGCGACCCGATGATCAGGATCAGGTATTTGAAAAGGGAAAAATAAAACAGCAACAGGACCAGCCGCAGGATCAGGTCGTCAAACAGGACGAAAAAGTTGAGCCAGGTCGAGTGCATACTTTCCAGCCAGCGGGGTATGCCGAGCAGGGTGGTGAACCAGTGGATGGCCTCGTTGGAGGACTGCAGGAAAAACCAGAACCCCGCAAAGAACAGGATCGCATACAGGACGCCCGGAATAATGATCCATTTCCATAATTTGTGCCGGCGTATAAACTGGTGCGCCTTGTAATAGGATTGAAAGGATATGATGAGTTCCTTGAGCAAGTTTTCTTTGAATTTTCAGGACCGAAAATAACCCATTTAGACGGATGCAACGGATAAAAAAACTACCGCGCGCGTTTTACGAGCGATCAGACGTGACGCTGATTGCGCGGGAGCTGATAGGAAAGATACTGGTCACTCGTTTTCCGGATGGGTATACCAGTGGCCGCATCGTGGAGACGGAGGCGTACGCGGGTGTTATCGACAGGGCTTCGCATGCATTTGGCGGAAGGCGCACGGGTCGCACCGAGGTCATGTTCGGTCGCGGGGGCACGGCCTATGTCTACCTGTGCTATGGTATACACCATTTGTTCAACGTCGTAACACACGAGGCGGATACGCCTCATGCCGTACTGATCCGGGGAATAGAGCCCCTGGAGGGAATGGACGTCATGCTCCGGCGAACGGGGAAGCGCACCGGGGACAAGACGCTTGGACGTGGTCCGGGGAACGTATCCACCGCCCTGGGGATACATACTTCGCAGAGTGGGCTGAGCCTGCTGGGGAACGAGATTTACATTGCAGATGACGGGCGCGGGTACCCTGAAGCGGATATTGAAGCATCCGCACGAATCGGGGTGGATTATGCGGGTAATGATGCCTTATTACCCTATCGATTTTCGGTTAGAGGGCACGCTCACGTTAGCAAGCCGCCGCGTTAGAATTTCGGGCAGTTCAGGTGTCGCTTGTTGGGGTCGGAAGGCTTCTTGATGTAGATCAGCGAGACTTCGATGCCCCCGCGGCTGTTGGAGGCCGTTTTCAGCGGAGAAATATTGGTGTCGTATGACAGGCCGATCTGCAGACCGGAGAATTCCATGGACACATACGGCAGGATCGCGTCGCCGAAACGCACCCATGCCCCTACATACACATTGGTCGGGTTGATGAACCAATCGTCGTTGGCGTTCAGCGCGATGGCCGCCCCTGCCACGTTTTCACTGGCGCCGGCCTGCGATTGGTGAAGGGCGCTTACATAGACGGAGGCGTTGTCGGCAATCGGGAAGTGGCCGCCGGCATGGACCGTCCAACGCATCGGCAGGAGGTAGTTGGCGTCGTCGAAACTCTCCTTGGGGCGGTTGATGTGGTAGAGCGAGCCGCCGATGTAAAAGTTGTTCCGGTCGCTGGTGGAGCCGTTATAGAGGATCCCGGTGTTGAAGTCGAAGTAGTGCAGCTGGAAGACCCGGTTGGCAAAGGGGTCATTGGACGGAACCGACCAGGTGCCGTCGGGGGCGAGCTCGTCCCCCAGGTTGACCTTGGTGCCGTCGAGCCGGCTGCTGGCGTAAGTACCCTGGAAACCGATGGACAGCTGGTGATAGCCGTCTTCGTCCAGACCCTTATGATAGGCGGTGGACAGCGAAAAATAATTCTGGTTCAGGACGCCATCGGCCTGTTGGTCGGTGAGGCCCAGTACGCCGATGCCCCAGTCGTCGTTGTCGGGCAAACGGTTGGCGAGTATGCGCGTATCCGCGGAAATCGTGGCGGTCGTAAAGGCGTTGTTGATGGTGGGCCACTGGTTACGGTAGTTGCCCGCGATGCGGTACAACCCGTCGAATTTACCGGTAAGCGCCGGGTTGAGGGTGAGCGGAGAGGAAAAAAACTGTGAGAAATGCGGGTCCTGAGCACGGAGGACAGTGCAAAACCCCAATATTAGTGGTAAAAGTGTCAGCCATTTTTTCATCAGTCAGGATTTTCATTGGATTACGGTGGATAATGGTCCGCCCGAGGCCATCCGCATAAAACGTTAAATGCCGTCCAGTATTATAAATGTAAGAAAAATTTACATTTGGACCTTTACCCCAAACGCCAGGTCGCCGGCGTCCCCCAATCCAGGTACGATATAGCCCTTTGCTGTCAGTTCGTCATCTATGTCGCCACACCAGACCTGAACCTGCGGATGGTTCCGGAGGACATATTCGATCCCCACGGTGCAGGCAATGGCGGCAACCACATGGATCTCAGCCGGATGCCCCTCGTCTTTGAGGAACTGGAGCGCCTTTACGAGGGAGGCCCCGGTGGCCAGCATGGGATCCGAAACGATCAGGACCCGGTTTTCCAGGGAAGGGCAGCTGACGTAGTCCAGGCTGATCTCGAACGTACCGTCCCGGTGGTGCTTCCGGTAGGCCGAAATAAAGGCGTTGTCCGCCTTGTCGAAATAGTTCAATAAACCCTGGTGGAGGGGCAGACCAGCCCGGAGGATGGTAGCCAGGACGGGCTGTTCCTTCAGGACCTTCGCCTGTGCCGTGCCCATGGGCGTTTGAACATCCACGACCTCGTGCGCCAGCGTTTTGCTGATTTCATAGGCGAATACTTCTCCCAGCCGTTCCAGGTTCCGGCGAAAACGCATCCTATCGGTTTGGACGTCCACGCTGCGGAGCTCGGCGATCCAATTGGTGACCAGGGAATGAGCGGTGCTGAGATTGACTACTGCCATAAGTGTAAATGTGCGAAATTGCAGTGGACAAAACTATACTATTTGTATGATATACCGGGTTTTGGGGCTTATGAGCGGGAGTTCGTTGGATGGGCTGGACGTGGCGTTCGTGCATTTGCAGTCAGGCGCCGGTAAATGGGGATATACGATCGAGATTGCGGAAACCATACCGTATTCCGCGGAGTGGCGGGCGCGGCTGGAAGGGGCGGCGACGCTGCCTTTGCGGGAATACCTCGTCCTGGACCAGGAATACGGGCACTATCTGGGCCGGCAGGTCAACGACTTTATCGCTTCGGCCGGGCTGGAATTCCAGGTACAGCTGGTGGCGTCGCACGGACATACCGTGTTTCACGATCCCGTCGCGGGTATGACGGCCCAACTGGGGAGCGGCGCCGCCATCGCCGCCGAAACGGGTCTGCAGACGGTGAGCGATCTCCGGACGCTGGACGTGGCGTTGGGAGGACAGGGAGCGCCGATCGTGCCGATAGGGGAAAGGTGGCTGTTCCCGGGGTATGCGTATTTTTTGAACCTGGGCGGTATCGCCAATATTTCGGCCGCGGCCGCGGGTATCGCCTTTGACGTGTGTCCGGCGAACCGGGTACTGAACCTCCTGGCCACGCGGGCAGGTAAGGCGTATGATGAGGAGGGGTCGCTGGCGTCGTCAGGGGAGGTGGTCCCTTCGGTGCTGGAGGCGCTGAACGGATTGGTCTATTACCGGCAACCACCGCCCAAGTCGCTGGACAATAGCTTCGGAACGCAAACCGTCCTGGGGTTGCTGGGTTCCTGTTCACCGGAAGATGGGCTCAGGACTTATGTAGAGCATATCGCTGTACAGGTTGCCGCGGCACTCCCGGGCCGTTCCGGCGGGGAGATGCTGGTGACCGGTGGCGGAGCCCATAACGTGTTTTTGATCGACCGGCTACGGGAGCGGCTGGCATCGTTGGGGGTCACCGTCGTGGTCCCTGATGCGGCGGTCGTGGATTTCAAGGAGGCGCTGGTGATGGCGTTGTTCGGGGTGTTGCGTCTCAGACAGGAGGAAAATACATTAGCCACGGTCACAGGCGCCTCCCGCGACAGTATCGGGGGGGCGCTGTGGAACGGGCAGGAGGGTTGATATGAACTTTCAACAACTGGAATATATCGTGGCCGTGGACACCTACAGGCACTTCGCCACCGCGGCGGAAAAGTGCTTCGTGACACAGCCGACGCTCAGTATGATGATCCACAAGCTGGAAGAGGAGCTGGGGGCGAAGATATTCGACCGGAGCCGTCAGCCGGTGGTGACCACGGAGCTGGGCAAGCCCATCGTGGAGCAGGCACGGGTCATCCTCAAGGAAACCACCCATCTCCGGGAGCTCGTCAGGGAACGGCAGGGGACGATCGCCGGGGAATTGAAAGTAGGGATCATCCCCACGCTGGCGCCCTATCTGTTGCCGTTGTTCATCAAATCTTTTCTGAAAAAATATCCGCTGGTGCGCCTGGTGATAACCGAGCTTCGGACAGAGTCGATCGTCGAGCAGCTGAAGAGCGGCGCCCTGGACGTCGGCATATTGGTGACGCCCCTGGGCGATGCGCAACTGACCGAGCTCCCGCTGTTTTATGAAGAGTTCGTGGTGTATACCGCCAAGAACGAGGCCATCTGGGAGAAAAAATACGTGCTGGCCGAAGACATCGACGTCAGACACCTTTGGCTGATGGAAGAGGGGCACTGTATGCGGTCCCAGATCCTGAACCTCTGCGAGCTCCGCAAACAGATGTCCGATCACGATAACTTCCACTATGAGGCGGGAAGTATTGAGACCCTGATAAAAATGGTGGAGGCCAACGCCGGGGTGACGATCCTTCCCGAACTCGCCGCGCGCGACCTGGGCGCCCGGCAGCAGAAAAACCTCCGCTACTTCCGGCAACCCGCGCCGGTACGGGAGGTCAGTCTGGTGATCCACCGTCACTATGTCCGTCGCAAACTGGTGGAAATGCTAAAGACGGAAATCCTCCGCTTCATACCGGAGGGGATGCGGGAGCCGAAAAAGAGGGAAGTGGTGCAGATCGGCTAGTGTTTTTTGCGCCAGCAATTATCGAAGTGATCGTCCACCATGCCCGATGCCTGCATAAAGGCGTAACAGATCGTCGATCCGATGAACTTGAAGCCCCTTTTTTTGAGGTCCTTGCTCATGGCGTCAGAAATAGCCGTTTTAGCGGGCACCTGTCCCGGCGCCCGGGGATGGTTGACGATGGGTTTGCCGCCGACGAACTGCCATATATAGGCGTCGAAGCTGCCGAATTCGGCTTGTACCGCAAGGAAGGCTTTGGCGTTGAGTACCGTGCCTTCCACCTTGAGACGGTTGCGGATGATGCCGGGGTTCTGCAGGATCTTTTCCACCCTGGCCGGGGTATACCTCGCTATTTTTACGGGGTCCCATCCGTCGAAGGCCTTCCGGTAGTTTTCCCTTTTGGTTAATACGGTGTACCAGCTCAGACCGGCCTGGGCGCCTTCGAGGTTGAGCAGCTCGAAGAGCTTTTGGTCGTCGTGCAGGGGCACACCCCATTCTTCGTCGTGGTAGGCGCGGTAGAGGTCGTCTTTTTCGGACCAGAAGCAGCGGATTTTACCGGTGGGCATATTACAGTAATTTGAAGGTGTCTCCATCGAAAAGACCCCTGTCGCTGAGTTTCAGGTGCGGGATGACGAGCAGGGCCATGAAGGAAAGCGTCATAAAGGGAGCGGACAGCCGGCTGCCGGCCGTTTTGGCCATGCGGTCGATGTCGGTATAGGCCCGGGCGACCTCGTATCCATCCGCCGGGCTCATCAGGCCGGCTACCGGCAGGGGTAGCAGGCGGCTTTCGCCCGGAACGACGCAGCTGACACCGCCCTTGGCCTCCAGCAGGAGGCCGATGGCCTCGGCCAGCTGCTCGTCGTCCGTACCGACCGCGATGACGTTGTGGCTGTCGTGGGCGACGGAGGAAGCGATGGCGCCCTGCCGCAGCCCGAAGTTACGGACGAAGGCCTTGGCGACCGGCGCGTCCTTCTGATAACGGTTGACCACGACTATTTTGAGGATGTCCTTATCGGGATTGCTTTCCAGGAAACCATCGCGGACGCGCAGGTCGGTGATCGGGACGACCAGGGGATTGGTGATCAATTGTCCGTCGAGGGCTTCGATAACCCGTACCTGCTCGAAATTTTCGGGCTCGTTTTCGCCCCACTTCTGGAGCGGATAGCGAAGATCGGCGGGGCCAATCGTCCGGGTTACGAACTTGTTGAGCGGCGGGGCGGCCACCGGCCGGATGAGGGAACGGTCACCGTCGCTGACGCGTTCCCCGCGGATATAGGTGGCCAGGACGTTGAAATGCTCCAGGTCTTCCAGGAGCACGAAATCGGCGGAATCCCCTTCCTGCAGCAGGCCGACGTCGAGCCGGTAGTGCCGGACGGGATTGATACAGGCGGCCTTTAGCACATGGAACAACGGCATGCCGGCGGCAACGGCCCTGGCGCAGAGTTGATCGATGTGCCCCTCGACGAGGCTGTCGGGGTGCTTGTCGTCGCTGCAGAACATGATTTTATCGGAGTGATCCTTTAATAGACCGACCAGGGCGTCGAAGTTCCGGGCGGCGCTGCCTTCCCGGATGAGGATGTGCATGCCTTGGCTAAGCTTGTCCAGCGCTTCTTCCATCGTAAAGCATTCGTGATCGGTACTGATGCCCGCGGCGATGTAGGCGCGCGCGGCTTCGCCCCGAAGACCGGGCGCGTGACCATCCACGGGCTTGCCCAGTCGTCGGGCGGATGCGATTTTGGCCAGTACGTCGGGGTCGCCGGCCAGTACACCGGGGAAGTTCATCATTTCACTCAGGTACCCGATTTCCGGCCGCTGGAGCAGCTGGTCCACGTCCGCCGGGGTAAGGGTGGCGCCGGCGGTTTCGAAAACGGTGGCCGGGACGCAGCTGGGCGCCCCGAAGCAAAAATGAAAGGGCACCTGGGCGCCGCCCGCGATCATATAGTTTACACCTTCAAGACCACACACATTGGCAATTTCATGGGGATCGCTTACCGTGGCCACGGTCCCGTGCACCACCGCCAGCCGGGCGAACTCGCTGGGGACCAGCATGGAGCTTTCGATATGGACGTGGGCGTCGATAAATCCGGGGCAGAGATAGGGCTCCGAGGCGCCGGATGCCGTGTCGGGCAGGAACTCAACCTTTTGTATCCTGCCCGCGTGAACCGTTACTTCGGCCCGGACTATGGCCGCCCCAGGGATGTCGACCAGCCGTCCCCTGATGGTGTATTCATTTTTCATGCGGTGAAGATAAGCCCTAGTGTAACATTTACGTGGACGGGTGTACTAATTGGAGGAATGTTTTATAATATTGTAATGAACTAACGAAAAACATATGCAAGTAAGCAAATGGGTCGCGGTAACCCTTACGGTGTTCCTCCTGGGCGGAAAGGTCTTCGCCCAAAGCGTAGACGACATCATTTCAAAGAATATAGACGCCATGGGCGGCAAGGCTAAACTGGCAGCGCTCAATACGCTGTATGAAGAAACCTCGAGCTCGATCATGGGTAACGACCTGCCCGCAAAGGTCTGGGCGGTCAACAACGAAGGTTTCCGGATGGAAATGGACATCATGGGTCAGCAGATGATCCAGGTGGCCAACAAGGAAAAAGGGTGGGCGGTCAATCCCATGACGGGCAATACCGATCCCCAGCCGATGGACACCGACGCCATGAAGGCGATCACGCGCCGGATGACGCTGGCCGGACCCCTGTTCAACTACAAGGAAAAGGGATATACGGCGACGTTGGATGGGAAGGAAACGGTCAACGGCAAGGATACCTACAAGGTCAAATTGTCCAAACCGGGGGAGCCAGACGCTACCTACTATATCGACGCCGCCACCTACTACGTGGACAAGGCGTCGACTACGGCGTATGTCAACGGCACCACCACCCAGCAGGATATCGTCTATACCGGGTACAATAAGACGCCCGAGGGGTACGTCTTCGCCAGCGGGTATACGCTGGAGCTGCCCCAGGGAGAATTGGTCACCACGGTCAATAAGGTGGTGGTCAACCAGCCCATCGACGCCGCAAAGTTTCAAAAACCGTAATATGCAGATCACTAAACGTATCATCCTTGCCGCCGCTCTCAGCCTTATCGGCGCAGGCTCGTTCGCACAGGATGTGAACGACATCATCAACAAGAATATCGAGGCTATGGGCGGTAAGGATAAATTGACCAAACTGGTGTCCGTGTACGAAGAAAACACGACCTCGGTCATGGGCAACGACCTTAACTCCAAGGTTTGGGTCATCAACGGCCAGGGCTTGCGCGCCGAGGTCGAGGTGATGGGTTCGACCATCATCACCGTCATGACCAAGGACACCGGCTGGATGGTCAACCCGCTGACCGGTAACACCGACCCCCAACCGATCCCAACGGACCAGCTGAAGCAATCGGCGGCCAGGATGGACCTCCGGGGGCAGTTCCTGGACTATAAAGGCAATGGCTATACCGCAACCCTCGTGGGTAAGGAGCAGGTTGCCGGGAAGGATAATTTCAAGGTGAAGCTGTCCAAACAAGGGGAGGGCGACATGGTATTCTTTATCGACGCGGCAACCTACTACGTCAGCAAGCTGGTTACCACCAACAGCGTCAACGGTTCCGACGTGACCAGCGAAATCGCTTTCGCGGATTATAAAAAGACGCCAGATGGGTATGTATTTCCTTTCACGACAACGGTGACGAATGCCGCGGCCGGGGGGGAGATCAAGAATGTGGTAACGAAGGTGGTGCCGAACCAGACCATCGATCCGAAGATTTTCCAAAAGCCCTAGGGCTTCATAGCTTTTTTGCAAGTTGGCCCCCCGGTTCGGGGGGCCGGGGCCTCCGGACACGGAGGCCTTTTTATGCGTCCTCGTCCAGGAGGTCGGGGCGGCGGGTGCGGGTGCGCGACAGGGACTGTTCGTGACGCCATTCGTCCACCTTTTTGGGGTCGCCGCTGAGGAGCACTTCCGGTACCTTCCAGCCGCGGAAGTCGGCGGGGCGGGTGTATACGGGGGGCGCCAGCAGGTCGTCCTGGAAAGAGTCGAAAAGGGCGGACGTCTCGTCGTTGAGGACGCCCGGCAGGAGTCGGCCGATGGCATCGGTCAGCACGGCGGCGGCGAGCTCCCCCCCGCTGAGGACGTAATCGCCGATGGATATTTCCCGGGTCACGAAGTGTTCCCGGACCCGGTCGTCTATCCCTTTATAGTGGCCGCAGATCATCAGCAGGTTCTGTTTGAGGGAAAGCTGGTTGACGATGCGCTGGTTGAGGCGCTCCCCGTCCGGGGTGAGATAAATGACCTCATCGTAGGTCGTCCCGGCGCTCAGGCTCTCGATGGCGTTCACCAGGGGCTCGCACATCATCACCATGCCGGCACCGCCGCCAAACTGGTAGTCGTCCACCTGGCCATACTTGTTGACGGCCCAGGTCCGGAGCCCGTGGGTATGGACTTCCAGGAGACCCTTGTCCTTCGCCCTTTTCATGATCGAATGGTTCAGCGGGCTTTCCAGTAATTCCGGGAGAACCGAAAGGATGTCGATGCGCATAGGCGCAAAGGTAAGACGCTAGTCCGGGTCTTCCATAAACCCTTCGATGTCCCGGCGCTGCTTCTTGGTGGGGCGGCCGATCTTGGACTGGCGCTTGCCGGTATGGAAGGAGGTCGGCTGGAAGGCTTTCAGGCGCTCCAGCTCTTCCGGCGGCGTGAGGTCCTGGTAGAACTGGCTGGCTTCGGCAAATTGTTTGCGTTGTTCGAGCAGCCCCGTTACCTTGATAACCCACTTACGGCCCTCGGTCCGGACTTCGTACTCATCACCCACCGCGACGGTGCGCGAGGCCTTGACGGCGGCGCCCTGCAATTTGACGCGACCCGCGTCGATGGCGGCGCTGGCCTGGCTCCGCGTTTTGAACAGCCGGATGGCCCACAGGTATTTGTCGATCCGCAATTTTTCCTTGTCCATGGGGGAGGCTATTTCTGGGCTTTCATCTCCGCGAAATACTGGTGGAACCAGGGTATGGTCTCGATCCCTTTATAGTAATTGGCCAGGTCGAATTTTTCGTTGGGCGAATGGAGGTTGTCGCTGTCCAGGCCAAAACCCAGGAGTACGACCTTTACCTGGAGGGTCTTTTCAAACAGCGCGGTGATGGGGATGCTACCGCCGCCGCGCATCGGTATCGGCGTTTTGCCGAAGGTGGTTTCCATGGCTTTGGAGGCGGCTTTGTATTCTATGGAGTCGACGGGCGTTATATAAGGATCCCCACCGTGGTGCTCGTGCGCTTCCACGGTGACGTACGGGGGCGCGATCTTCCGGAGGTGGTTGAGCAACAACTCGGTGATCTTTGCGCTCTTCTGGTCGGGTACGAGCCGGCACGAAATCTTTGCATAGGCCTTCGACGGCAGTACTGTCTTGGCGCCTTCGCCCGTATACCCGCCCCACATGCCGTTTACCTCGAGAGTAGGGCGTATGCCGGTGCGCTCGTTGGTAGAGTAGCCTTCCTCACCCCAAAGCGCGGCTACGCCCAGGTCCGTCTTGTAGGCCGCCTCGTCGAAGGGCGCCCTGGCCAGCTCGGCGCGCTCGGCGCCCGGGAGCTCTTTCACGTCCTCGTAGAACCCGGGGATGTTGACCCGTCCGTGCGCGTCGTGCATGGACGCGATCATTTCCGCCAGCGTGGTGACGGGGTTGCCGATAGCGCCGCCGTATACCCCACTGTGCAGGTCGCGGTTCGGCCCGGTAACGGTCACCTCGATATAGGAGAGTCCCCGGAGCCCAACGTCGATGGAAGGCGTTTCCAGGGAAAGCATGGACGTATCGCTGATCAGGACGACGTCGCAGGCCAGCAGCGGGGCGCGGTTTTCGACGAACTTGCCGAGGTTGGGCGAGCCGACCTCCTCTTCACCTTCGATGATGAACTTGACGTTGCAGGTCAGCGTGCCGGTGCGTACCATGGTTTCGAACGCCTTGATGTGCATATGCACCTGGCCCTTGTCGTCGGCGCTACCGCGGGCGTACAGCCTGCCGTCTTTGACGACGGGTTCGAAGGGCCCGCTATGCCAGAGCTCGAGCGGGTCCGGGGGTTGTACGTCATAGTGACCGTATACCAGGATGGTGGGTTTTGCGGGGTCGATGATCTTTTCGCCGTATACGATCGGGTGTCCATCGGTGGCAAAGATTGTAGCCTTGTCCGCCCCAGCTTCCAGGAGCGCGGCACGCACCGCTTCCGCGCAGGTCTTCATGTCCGGTTTGTGCTCGCTGCGAGCGCTGACGCTCGGTATCCTGAGCAGGGTCATCAGCTCCCCGAGGAAGCGGTCCTTGTTTTTGTCCTGGTAGTCCTTCCAGACTTGCATAGTCGCTACGTTTTACGAGCTGCTAAGATAGGGCTTATTCTGCCTTTGCTGAATTGCCTGCTGTTGACGAGCATCACTCCCGCCAGGATGACCGCCAGGCCGATGGACTGCCCGGCGCTCAGGGGCTCGGAGGCGATGGCCCAGCCGAGAAAAACGGCGACGACCGGGTTGATGTACGCATAAGTGCCCACCCGGGCGGCCGGCCATACGCCCAGTACGTAAATATAGCTGAGATAGCCGACGAGGGAACCGAAGATGATCAGGTAGACGAGACCTCCCCAGGAACGGGCTGAAACCTGGTGCCAGTCGACGTGGGCCCAGTCGCCGGTAAAGCAGCTGACGACGAGCAGTACCACCCCGGCGGATAGCATTTGCAGGGCGGCCTTCATGCTGGTGGTGCCGGGCACCGGGTTGCTCTTTGAATAAATGGAACCCACGGCCCAGGCGATGGATCCGATCATCAACACGATAAAGGACGTCCGCTGGGCGGCGTTTCGCAGCGAAAAGTTCACCGAGCCTCCCCCGGCGGTTACCAGGAAGACGACGCCCGCAAAACCCAGGAGCAATCCGACGATCACCCTGGGATCGGAAAAGGAGTCCTTCCAATGCCCCCGGTCGATGAGGACCATCCAGAGCGGTACGGCGGCTACGATGATGGCAGTGAGACCGCTGGCCAGGTTGACTTCCGCCCAGGACACCCCGCCGTTCCCGAAGAAGAGCAGGAGTACCCCGGTGATAGCGCTTTGCGCGAATGTTTTTAAGGGTGGAAGCTTCTCACCCCTGGCCAGGCGCCAGCCCAGCAGGAGGACGCCCGCGACGATAAAACGCATCCCCACCATCAAAAGGGGAGGGATGGTCTTTACGGCCATCGAAATGGCCAGGTAGGTGGAACCCCAGATGACACAGACCGCCAGGTAGGCGGCCAAAGGAGCCCAGGAGGGCTGCGTTGTTTCGTTTTTCATGGCTGAGAGGGGATTACAAGGTGGTTTTTTTCTTTTATCGTTTGGAGGACGATGGTCGTTTTTGTGCCGGTTACGCCATCGACCTTGCCCAATTTCTCACGCATGAGGACCAGCAGCGCCTGCGCGTCCGCCGTCCTTATTTTCGCCAGGAGACAGTCTTCCCCCGCTACGATATGCAGCTCCTGTATTTCCGGGACCTTTTCCAGCATGTCCGCGATGTGGGTATCCCCCGGCGGGGTGCTCGTCTTTATCGATACGTAGGCCAGCAGTTTCCTATCCACTGCCTGTGGGTTCACCTGGGTGTTGTATGCTTCGATAACCCCTTTTGACTCGAGTTTTCTGACGCGCTCCAGCACCGCGCTCGGCGCCATCCCCAGTTCCTTGGCCAGGGCGGCATTGGACATGCGGGCGTCCGGTTGGAGGAGGGTGAGGATCTGGAGGTCGATGTTATCTAGGTTGTGCATAATTCCGTGGATTGTTCGGCTAAATTATATATTTTCCGAATAATCGTCAAAATTTGCGTTGATTTCGGTTTGGTTCCCGTTCTGCGTCCCCGTTCTGCGTCCTAAGCGCGTAGGCCGTGTGGGAGGGGTGATGTGCCTCTTTTATCCCGTTTTGCTGTGAGTCACAGCAAAACGGGATAAAAGAG